>JANNJX010000707.1:0-4259 GCA_031396005.1 Burkholderiales bacterium | reverse complement strand
TGGCGCAGGACCGGGCCGTCGTGGTGTTGGCCAAACGCAACCTCGACGAGGCAGCCACGGCGTGGGCGCAGGGCGGCATCGTCGGCGTGCTCGGCAGCGACGACAGCATCGAGTCGCATGTGCGCGACACGCAGGACGCTGGCGCCGGGCTGGTCGACGAGCACACCGCGCGCTTCATCGCCGAGCGCAGCGCGCGCGCCGTCGAGTGGCTGCTCGGCGAGGGCGTGCCGTTTTCCGCCGACCCGCACGGGCCGCTGGGCCTGCACCTGACGCGCGAAGGCGGCCATGCGGTGCGGCGCATCGCCCATGCCGCCGATGCCACCGGCCGCGCCATCCACGACGCACTGCTGGCCAAGGCCAAGGCACATCCGAACGTGACGCTGCGCGAGCGCTGGATGGCGGTCGACCTGATCACGTCGCGGCATGTCAAGGATGACGAAAGTCCTCGCTGCCATGGCGTCTACGCGCTCGACATCGACAGCGGCCGCGTCGAGACGCTGGCAGCGTCGCATGTCGTGCTGTCCACCGGCGGCGTCGGCAAGGTCTACCGCTACACCAGCAACCCGGACACCGCCACCGGCGACGGCATTGCGATGGCCTGGCGCGCCGGCTGCCGCGTCGGCAACATGGAGTTCATCCAGTTCCACCCGACCTGCCTGTACCACCCGCAGGAGCGCAGCTTCCTCATCACCGAAGCGCTGCGCGGCGAGGGCGCGCACCTCAAGCTCGCCGACGGAACGCGCTTCATGCGCGCGCACGACGAGCGCGAAGAACTGGCGCCGCGCGACATCGTCGCCCGCGCGATCGACTTCGAGATGAAGAAGCACGGCCTGGACCATGTGTGGCTCGACGCGACGCACCTCGGTGAGCAGTTCCTGAAGGAGCACTTTCCGACGATCCACGCGCGCTGCGCCAAGCTCGGCATCGACATCGCCCGGCAACCGATTCCTGTCGTGCCGGCAGCGCACTACACCTGCGGCGGCGTCGTCACCGATCTCGAAGGCCGCACCGATCTGCCCGGCCTGTACGCCGTTGGCGAGACCACTTACACGGGGCTGCACGGCGCGAATCGCCTGGCCAGCAACTCGCTGCTCGAATGCGTCGTGCTCGGCCACACCTGCGCACAGGCCATCACCGAAGCACCGCCATCGCCGCGTGCAACCCTGCCGCCGTGGGACGAAAGCAAGGTCGAGAACGCCGACGAGCAGGTCGTCATCTCGCACAACTGGGACGAGCTGCGGTTGATGATGTGGAACTACGTCGGCATCGTGCGCACGACCAAGCGCCTGGAGCGCGCGCTGCACCGCATCGACCTGCTGAAGAGCGAGATCGACGAGTACTACGCCAACTTCCGCGTCACGCGCGATCTGCTCGAGCTGCGCAACCTCGTCGAATGCGCCGAGCTGATCGTGCGCTCGGCCTTGTCGCGGCATGAGAGCCGCGGCCTGCACTTCAGCCGCGACTACCCGCGCACGCTGCCGGTGAGTTTCCCGACGGTGCTGATTCGTGGCGTGCGCTGAACCATGAGCCCTAGGGCCGCGCTGCGCGATTGGTTGAGATCGAAAGGGGTGGTCTGGTTTCGCAAGCCACATCTGCCTTGGGGTGTCGATCTGGCCTCGGATCTGCAACGCTGCGGCATCAATCTGGGCAGCTGCCGATGCGTCGTCGACGTTGGCGCCCATGTCGGCTTGGAGAGCCTGCGTTTCGCAGCGATGTTCCCGCACGCCGAGGTGTTCGCGTTCGAGATGATGCCCAGCACCTTCGAGACGCTGCGCCACAACGTCGCTGCGCAGCCGCGCATCCGGCCGCAGTGTTGCGGCATGTCGACCGAGCGCAGATCGGTCGATGTCGGCGTCGAGTCGAACTCGCAGCAGCACTCGCTCCATCACAGCGTCGCCCCCACGCCTGGCGGCGCCACCGAGACGGTGGAGTTGCGCCGTCTGGACGAGGTCGCCCGTGACTTGGCCATCGAGACGATCGATCTGCTCAAGGTCGATGCGGAGGGCCACGATCTGCAGGTGCTGCAAGGCGCCTCGGGATTGATCGACGCATCGAGAGTACGGGCGGTGGTGGCCGAAGTGGATTTCGGCGGCTCGGCCGTTGCTCACACCCACTTCATGCAGATTGCCGACTGGCTGGCCCCGCGCGGTCTGCGCTTCGTGGCCTTGCACGAGGTCGAGGTCGCCCCGCGCGGCGGCGCCTGCTTCTTCGACTACGCCAATGCGCTCTTCGTGCGCGAGCCGCGCCCGTCGAGCTAGACGCTGCCCAGGTTCCTGACGAAGTTCGAGCCCGGTTGCGGTTGTGCAATCGAGCCCGGATTCGCGGCGACGAACGCCAGCATGCGATCGATGCAGCCCAGCGCTTGCGTGCGCGTCGGCTCGGGAACGACGATCTCGCCGCTGCCGGTTTCGAGACATGCAATCAAGCCCTGGGTCGCATTCATCGCCATCCACGGGCAATGCGCGCAGCTCTTGCACGTGGCGCTCTTGCCGGCGGTCGGCGCTTCGATCAGCGTCTTGCCCGGCGCCAGTTGCTGCATGCGATGGAACATGCCGTTGTCGGTGGCGATGATGTACTCGCTGGCCTTGCCGTCGACCACGGCCTTCAACAACTGCGATGTCGAGCCGACCAGATCGGCTTGCGCAACCACGGCCTGTGGCGACTCCGGGTGCACCAGCACCGTCGCGTTCGGATGCTCCTTGCGCAACAACTCCAGCTCGACGCCTTTGAACTCGTCGTGGACGATGCAGGCGCCGTTCCACATCAGCATGTCGGCGCCGGTCTGCTCCTGGATGTAGCGGCCGAGGTGCTTGTCGGGCGCCCACAGCACCTTCTCGCCCTGCTCGTGCAGGTGACGCACGATCGCCAGCGCGCATGAACTGGTCACCATCCAGTCGGCGCGTGCCTTGACTGCGGCGCTGGTGTTGGCATAGACGACCACCTTGCGATCGGGATGTGCGTCGCAGAACGCGGCGAACTCGTCCGGCGGGCAGCCGAGGTCGAGCGAGCAGGTGGCTTCCAGGTCCGGCATCAGCACACGCTTGCCCGGCGACAGAATTTTCGCGCTCTCGCCCATGAAGCGCACGCCGGCCACCACCAGCGTCTGCGCTGCATGGTCGCGGCCGAAGCGCGCCATCTCCAGCGAATCGGCGACGCAGCCGCCGGTCTCCTGCGCCAGGTCCTGCAGGTCGCCATCGACGTAGTAGTGCGCCACCAGCACCGCGTTGTGCTGATGCAGCAGCGCCTTCGCACGCGCCTTCGCCGTGGCGCGCTCGCCGGCCGTGGGGGTGGCCGGCAGACGCGCCCAGGCATGTGCTGTCTTGCTCGCGCCGCTGGCGTCCTGGCGCGTGTAGTCGAAGAGGACCTGGCTCATCGAGCCGATGTTAGCCCGGCGCTCTTGGCGGCGCGCCGGGCCGCTCCCAAGCGGCCGCCGAGATCCCCTCGGGGGGCGACGCCGAGAGGCGTCTTGGGGCTGTCAACTACCCCAGTCCGCGCTCGGCTTCAGCGAGCTTGAAGCGCAGCAACGCCAGGTTCGCATGCTGGCGCTCGATGCGCGCGAACAGGAACTGGTGAGGCCGCCGCGCCAACGGCCGCACCAGGTGGTGCACGGTGCCGGAGGCGACGCTGAACTCTTCGAGCGAGCCGGCCAGGGCCATGTCTTCGTGCGCCTTGCGGTGCGCGCGCAGCACGGGCGCCAGCGCGGCAGCGGCGCGCTTGAGATCGACCGCGTTGTCGCGCGACTCGCCAGCCAGCAGGTCGCCGTCGGTGGCGTCGGCCAGCGCGGCGCCTTGCACGCCGTCGGTCATCATCAACAGGCGCAACTGGCGGGCGACATTGCGCGCGTCGATCGCCGCCGGGTCGGCCGCCTGCTCCTGCGGCGTCTGCTGCCGGTCCCATGCCGCCAGCAGCGCGTTCCAGACCGAAGACGTGCCGGTCAGCGGCTCGTCGATCACTTCCACATGCAGGGCGGGCGGCCAGTCCAGCGCGGCGATCTTGCTGGCGATCCAAAGCGCCGACGGCGGCAGCAGGAACAACAGCGACTCGCACTTCCACGTCGGCTCACCGACCGCGCGCTGCAGCGCCGACAGCATGGCTTCGACTTCGCCGGGCACCATCGGCCCGACGATGACGGCGGCCATCTGGCTGCGCTCCATCAACACGAACGGGATCGCCAGGTTTTCGCCTTCGGAGACCTGCAGATCGGCGTGGTAGATCTTCAGCGAGGCGTCGCCGCGCCGCGGCACGATGGTGCGCTCGAG
>JANNJX010000699.1:0-1953 GCA_031396005.1 Burkholderiales bacterium | reverse complement strand
GATGATCTTCACGAGCTCAAGCCACTTGGAGGATGTGTCGGTGGTCGCGAGGGACAGTCCGGTAATGTTGCCTCCGGGGCTGGCCAGAGTTGCGGCAAAGCCGCTACCCACCGGGTCGCCGACAGTTGCCATGACGATCGGGATGGTGGCGGTTGCGCGCTGTGCCGCCTTGGTGCCGATTGTGTTGTCGGTCACGATAACGTCGACTTCTTTGCCGACCAGGTCAGTGGCAAGAGCGGCAAGGCGTTCGTAGCGTCCATCCGCATGGCGCCATTCGATAACCAGATTCCTTCCTTCCACATAGCCGAGTTCACGCATTCCGCGCTCGAACTCGGCGTGGCCACTGTGGCGCACTCCCGCCGCCAGAAATCCAACGCGCCAAACCTTGGATGTCTGCTGGGCACGAGCGCATAGCGCCGCCGATGCTATGGCGGCGCTGAACGCAGCAAGCAGCTTTCGGCGCGTAATCACTTGGGGATCAGGCCGGGATTCTACCGCGGAGCGCGGCCGAGCGAGCGCCCGGCGATGTCGTGCAGCGATCAACGAGCAGAACGCGCAGTTCGCGCCGGGCAAGGTCGGCCAATCGCCCTCCACCAAAGGACAGGACCTAGTACTACGTTCCGGCAATATAGTTACACAATAGCTTATAATGACCATGATCTTTGTGCAACTCCTGACGGAGGCGATCATGGCGGGAAAGAGCAAACGTACGGCACTTGTGTTGACGCGAGAGCAAAGGGCGACGCTCGCGGAACTGGCCCGATCGAGAACCGCGCCGGTGCGCGAGGTTGAGCGCGCCAAGGTATTGGTGGGGTACGCCGATGGTGCGTCGATGACGGATTTGCAACGCCAACTTGGGGTCGGGCGCCCGATGATCTACCGATGCATCGACAAGGCACTCGCGGGGGGTGTGCAGATGGGATTGAAGGACGCCTACCATCGTCCACACGAACCGGAGATTAGCGATGAAGCCAAGGCTTGGGTGGTGAGCATTGCCTGCACCAAGCCCAAGGATCATGGTTTGGCTGCGGAACTTTGGACCATCTCCGGGCTGGCACAGTTTGTATCCGAACTTGCCAAGGGCGCAGGCTTTCCCCGTCTGGCGCGCGCCGGCAAGAGTACCGTATGGCGCATCCTCGACGAGAACCAGATCAAGCCCCACCGGATCCGCTACTACCTGGAAAAACGAGATCCGGAGTTCGACCGCAAGATGCAAGAAGTGCTGATGGTCTACCGCGACGTCTCGCTCTATCGTGAAGGGGCCGTTCATGACGCCCGGCCCGAACCGATCTACACCGTCAGCGTCGATGAGAAGCCGGGGGTTCAGGCCCTCGGGCTGACCGCACCTGATCTGCCGCCGGTTCCGGGCAAGGCAGCTGCCATGGGGCGCGACTACGAATACGTGCGGCATGGGACCGTGTCGATCCTGGCCGGAATCGATCTGCACTCGGGTCATATTTTTGGCAACGTGGAAGAGCGTCATCGCAGCGTGGAGTTCATCGCGCTGCTCAAGCGACTCGATGCGTACTACCCGCCCGAAGCAATCATTCGCGTCGTGCTCGACAATCACTCGGCCCACATCTCGAAGGAGACCGTGGCCTATCTCGGTACCCGGCCGGGGCGCTTCGAGTATATTCATACGCCCAAGCATGGCTCTTGGCTGAATCTGATCGAGTGTGCATTCTCGAAGATGGCCAGAACCTTCCTGCGCCACATCCGGGTGGCCTCCGTCAATGAACTCAAGACGCGCATCCTGCAGGGTATTGATGAGTTCAACGCCTCGCCGGTCGTTTTCCGCTGGAACAAGTTTGACCTGGACGTGGCGTAATGTGTATTGTCTTTAGCGGAACGAGCTACTAGCCGTCAACTAGCCGCGCGAGTGGCCGGCGAGGGGCCCCGCTCGCGGGGATCGACGGCGAAGTCGAGTCGCGGCTCGCGCCGACACGCAACGCG
>JANNJX010000676.1:0-1697 GCA_031396005.1 Burkholderiales bacterium | reverse complement strand
CGGGCAAGTGGGCGAGAGTCTGGTGCTGACGCCGCGGCTGGTCGGTGAGCGCATCGGCCTGAACCCGCTGGCCGTGATCTTCGCGCTGCTCGCCTTCGGCCATCTGTTCGGCTTCGTCGGTGTGCTGATCGCGTTGCCGGTCAGCGCGGTGATGCTGGTTGCGTTGCGGCGCGCGCAAAGCGCCTACCTGTCGAGCCGCCTGTACCAGAGTTGATGGTGCCCCCACGCTCACTTCGTTCGCTGCCCCCCGAGGGGGTGGTCAGTCACTTGGGACGGCCCTGCGCCGACTGACGTGCGACAGCTTCCCTTGCCGATCGGGCCCGCGCCGCTGAAGACTTTCGACAACTTCGTCACCGGATCGAACGCGGCTGCGGTTGAGCATTTGCGTGTGTTGCCGATGCAACCTGGCGCACCTGTCTATCTGTGGGGCGCAAGCGGTGCCGGCAAAACCCACTTGCTGCACTCGTTGAACCACGACATGCAGGCCGGCTGGTTCGACAGCACGACACCGGCGCCCTGGCCGTTCGACGACGCCTGGTCGTTGATCGTGCTCGACGGCTGCGACGCCTTCGATGACGCACAACAGCAGTCGGCCTTTGTGCTGTTCATCGACGCGGCATCGCATGGCACGCCGATCGCCGCAGCGGGCAGCGTGCCGCCGGTGGATCTGCCGCTGCGCGACGACCTGCGCACGCGCCTCGGCTCGGGCCTGGTGTTCTCCATCGCGCCGCTGGGCGAAGCCGACGCGCGCGCGGTGCTGCGAAACGAAGCCGACCGGCGCGGCATCGTTCTGTCCGACGATGTGATGTCCTTCCTGATGACGCGTTTCTCGCGTGACCTGAAGCACCTGATGGCGCTGCTCGACCGGCTCGACGAATTCGCGTTGGCCGAGCATCGCGCCGTCACCGTACCGCTGCTGAAAAAACTGTTCGAAGAAGAGGGCGCGGACCTGTGAACCCCCACGCTCACTTCGTTCGCTGCCCCCCGAGGGGGCGCCGGTTCGCTTGGGACGGCCCGGCGCTTACCGTATGAACCTCACCCTCTTCGACCTCGACGGCACGCTCATCGAAACCGACTCCGACCACGCCTTCGGCGAGTTCCTGGTGCAGGTCGGCTGGGCCGACACAGAGCGCTTCAAGCAACGCAACGACCGGTTCTATGCCGAGTACCTGGCCGGCACGCTCGACGTGGCGGCGTACCTCGACTTCGCCACCGCCGCCTGGCGCTCGCGGCCCGAGCCCGAAGCGCTGGCAATGCGCGAGCGCTTCGTTCGTGAAGTGATGCGGCCGGCGCTGCACCCGCGCGCATTGCAATTGGTGCAGCAACACCAGACGGCCGGCGACCGCGTGGCCATCGTCACCGCGACCAACGAGTTTGTCACGCGGCCGATCGCCGACCTGTTCGGCATCGAGACCTTGATCGCGCTCGAACTGGAACGCGACGCTCACGGCCGCGTGACCGGCCGCGCCAAAGGCGTGCCGACCTTTCGCCAGGGCAAGGTGACACGCGTCGAACAATGGTTGCAAGGCCTCGGCCACGCCGCACAGGATTTCGACCGCATCACCTTCTACAGCGACTCCACCAACGACCTGCCGCTGCTCGAATGGGCCACGCACCCGGTGGCCACCAACCCGGGCGCCGGGCTCGCAGCCGTGGCCGCAGAACGCGGCTGGCCGATACTTCGCCTTTTCGAAGCA
>JANNJX010000658.1:0-4218 GCA_031396005.1 Burkholderiales bacterium | reverse complement strand
GTGCGACGTCGAGGGCGTGGCGGCGCAGTGGCGCGAGGTGGCCTCGGCCAACTGGCTGGCGACGGCGCTGCACTGCGCGATGCAGCAGGCCGAAGGCGATGCGCTGCTGGTCGACATCGGCAGCACCACCACCGACATCATCGCGTTGCGCCGCGGCCGCGTGCTCACCGCCGCACGCAGCGATGCCGAGCGTCTGGCCAGCGGCGAGCTGGTCTATCAGGGCGTCGTGCGCACGCCGCTGTGCGCGCTGGCGCAACGCATCGCCTGGCGCGGTCGCGAACACAACGTCATGAACGAGTTCTTCGCCACCACGGCCGATGTCTATCGCCTGCTCGGTGAACTCGATGCGGCGCACGACCAGGCGACGAGCGCCGACAACGCTGCCAAGGACATGCACGGCACGCAGCAACGTCTGGCGCGCATGATCGGCCTCGATGCGCGCGACGGCACCGCCGAAGACTGGATGGACTTTGCGCACCAATGGCAGCGGCGTCAGTTGGATGCACTGCGCACCGAACTGGCTCGTGTCGAAGCCCTTTATGACCTGGCCGATGCCACGCCGCTGATCAGCGCAGGCTGCGGCGACTTCCTCGTGCGCGAGCTGGGTCCGGATTGTTCACGCTATGCCGAGCGGGTGGCGCGTGTCTCGCCGCAGGTGGCTGGCTGGGCACAGGTGTGCGCGCCGAGCGTGGCCGTGGCCACGTTGTTCGGCCTTCGGGACGCCTAGGATGAAACAACCCCCACGCTGCTTCGCTCGTGCCCCCCGGGCCTGGCACGGGCCCCTTCGTGGCCCTTGGGGCGGTCAGTGGCTTCGGGCGGCCGGGCGGATGAAACAAACCCCACGTCGCTTCGCTCCTGCCCCCCGAGGGGGCGGTCAGTGGCTTCGGGCGGCCGGGCGCCACTGACATGTGGGTCGTCAAACTCGGTGGCAGCCTGACGGGCGATCCGGCGCTGGTGCAATGGCTGGCGCTGCTGTCGCAGTTGGGTGGCGGCCGCGTCACCGTGGTCTGCGGCGGCGGCCGCTTTGCCGACGAGGTGCGGCATGCGCAAGGTCTGTGGCAGTTCGACGATACCGCTGCGCACAACATGGCGGTGCTGGCGATGGCGCAGACCGCCTACATGGCGCAGAGCCTGAGTCCGCAGCTACAACTGGCGAGCAGCGAGTCCGAGATCCGGCGCGTGCTGCACGGCGGGCACACCGCCGTCTGGCTGCCGATGGGATGGATTCGCACGCACGCCGATGCACTGGCGAACTGGGAGGTCAGCGCCGACAGCATGGCCATTGCCCTGGCGCGCCAGCTCAATGCAGAGCGGCTGATCGTCGTCAAGTCCTGCGCCATCGACGGCGCGGCGACGTTGGCGCAACTGAGCCAGCAAGGCGTGCTCGATCAGCGCTTCGCGTCGATCGCCGCCGGCGCCGCCTTCCCGATCAGCATCGTTCACAAGAGCGCGCTGGACTCGGTGCGTGCGCTGCTGCTGGGCGAGAGCGTTCCGCACGACATGGCCTGACGCAACGCGCGCAGGCGCTGCGAGTCGAGCGCGCCGCCGCGATCGCCGAGGCAGACGGCGCTGCGAAAGCCGGCGAAGTCCGGCGCCAGCGCCATCAGCCGCGGCAGGTCGGCCAGGCGCAAGGCCCCGGCCAGGCCGCACAGCAGCGATGCCGCGCGCGCGCGGTCGATGAAGCGCTGCAGCGCAGCCATCGGCACGCGGTCGAACAAGCTGCCCGCGGCTTTGTCGGCGGTATCCACCATCAGGCCGGCCAAGCCGAGGCCGGCGGCGAACTCGACGAGCGCTGCGTCCAGTCCCCGGTCGGCGATCAGCACCGGCACGACGGGCCGGCCGCAGCCGGCGAGCATCGTCAGCACGCCGTGCGCCGCTGCGTTGTCTTCGATGCCGACCTTGACGAGATCGACGCCGCACTCGGCGACGCGTCGCACCGCGTCGGCGATGTCGTCGGGCCTGTCGCCGATCGTGGCGCTGATCGGTAGCTTGAAGTCGCGCAGCGCCGCGACGCAGTCCCGGATCGTGGCCAGCGGCAGCGCGCCGAGCGCGCCGTGCCGAGGCTCTTTGAGGTCGATGAAATCGGCGCCGCCGCGCGCGGCGAGCAGCGCTTCATCGACGCTGCGCACGCTGACCAGCAGCTTCATCACGACGACTGCTTCCTGTGCACCGCCACCGCGTCTTGCAGCCAGCCCCAGGCCTCGTGCTCCGCGGGCCCGGCCGTCTTGTCGATGGCGATCTGCAGGTACGCCATCTCGGCGTCGATCTTGTCCTGAGGCAACATGCCCAGGCGGCTGACCAGCACCGCGCCTTCGACAACGGCCGCCTGCGCGCGGTTCATGCCGATGAAGGGGGCATGCGCCGCTTCGTGCACGCGCTCCATGCGCAGCAGCGGGCGCTGCGTTTCGTCGACAAGCGCTTCGAGCACCAACTCGACGTGCGTCAACGCGCAGGCCAGACGCACGCCGGCGATCTTCTGCGCGGGCTGCGTTGGCCAATCGCGGCGCCCGGTAACGCAGCCGGCAAAGACGCGGGTGTCGGTGACGAGGTTCAACACCGCGTGGCGCGTGGCGACGATGTTGTCAAGCGTGGTCGATGGCTTGAACGGCATCAGCACGACCAGCCCGCGTTGATAGCGCACGCCCATCGGTGCGATGTGCGGCATGCCGCCGGCAGACAGCGTGGTGACGACGGTCTCGAAAATCTGGTCGTTCATGGCGCCGATCTTTTCATCGTCGTTCCCGGCGCGCACCACACGTTCAGGTCTTCGCCATCGCGCTCGACCGCGCAGCCCCAGTCGAGCGGCTGGTCCTGCACGTAGCGCTTGCCCAGGCGCCACGCGATCTCGGCGTGCGCCAGTTCGACGCCCATGTAAAACGCATGCGCGGCGTCGTGCTCCAGGCCGAGCTGCGGCCACAGCGCGAAGGCGTCCTGCCCCGTACGCAGGCCGTCGCGGTTGTAGACGTGCAGCCCGTCGGCCGACACCTGCACGCGGAAGTTCGGGTCGCGCACCTGCACTGCGGTGGCTGCGATCTCATCGGCGCTGTCGGGAAATGGGTGCTTGCCATGCACGGTCATCAGCTTGTCGGACAGGCCCTTGGGCAGGCGGCGCTCGGTGGTCGCGGCATGCATGATGCGGCGCGCCCAATCGGCCTCGCGCACCGCGCACCGCGCGTGCGCGCTGACCTGCGTCGTCAGCACCGCGGCGACGTTCAGCTCGGCAGCGATGCCGAGCAGCAGCGCGTTGATGCCACTGGTGTCGGCCTCGACCAGTTCGGTCAGGTTGCCGATGCCCATCATGATCGCCACATCGGGGAAGCGTTGACGCAGCGCGTGATAGCGCACGATCGAGGCCGTGAAGCCGAACGGGATCGGGTCCAGGATCGGATCGGCGAAGAAGCTGCGGCCGCGTTGACGCATGCCGGCGATCGCTTCGTCGAGCGAAGCCACGTCGGCCGGCGTGCGCGGAATCAGCACCGGCGTCGCTGCCACTTCATCGGCGACCCACAGCGTGTCTGCCGTCAGGCTCAACAGAAAGTCGGCGCCGGCCCGGCCGCCGCGCAGCAGCTCCTGGGCATCGACCGAATCGACGCTGACGCGAAAGCCTTCGCTCTTCAGCGCACGCACGCTGTCTTCGAGGTGCACGAACGCGGTCTCGGGCAGGCAGCCGACATCGATCACGTCGGCGCCGTCGCGCGCCAGCGTGCGGGCGCGCTCGACGATCGCCGCCACCGACAGGCGCGGTGCATCGACGATCTCGGCAAAGATCTCGACAGCGCGTTGGCTCAGGTCCACCGGCTGCACTTGCTGGTTGAAGAACCGTGGCAGGTCTTTCATCTCTTCCGGCCCACGCTGCACGGGCAGGCTGTAGTGCGCAGTCAACGCGTCCATGTCGCCACGGCAGCGCCCGGGCACAATCATGCGTTGCGCCTGCAGCGGGGCAGGAACGCGGCGGCGGATCAGGTCGGCCGTCATCAGCGCGGCCACCTGCACGCCGACGTCGCGCACCTCCCAGGTGAACGGCGCGCCGACCATGCCGGTCAGCACCTGGTGCAATTGCGGCTGCGCGAGGTGGCCGGTCAGGAAGACGATGTGTTCCATGCCAGATTCAGCTCCACCAGCCGCGCCTGCAATGCCGCTTCCAACACTGCCGGCGAACACACCACGTGGCAATGCTCGATGCCGCGCAGTCTCTCGACATTGTCGAGCTCGACCCGG
>JANNJX010000642.1:0-2248 GCA_031396005.1 Burkholderiales bacterium | reverse complement strand
GCCTTTCTTTTCGACAAGATCAACTTCCTGCTCGCTGCGACGGTCGGCTTCGTCAACATCAACCAGAACAAGATCATCAAGATCTTCTCCGTGGCCAGCGTCGGCCTGCTGCCACCGACGCTGATCGCCAGCATCTACGGCATGAATTTCAAGGCGATGCCGGAGATCGATTGGGCGCTCGGCTATCCGTTTGCGCTGCTGTTGATGCTGGCCTCCGTCGCGGCGCCCTTCATCTACTTCCGTCGCAAGGGCTGGTTGCGCTGAACGCGCATTGAGAACTTCGTCGCAGTAACGAATCGCAAGCCGCGATGGCACGTGCACAACGCACGCCACTCGGTGAAACCCGATTTCTAGACTCCGACGCATGAACAAACCGACCCGTTTTTCGTTCGTTGCCGCGCTGGCTCTGGCTGGCGTGTTCGCCGCTCCCGCGGCCTTTGCGCAGTTTGAGTCGGCGCCTGCCGCACAGAAGCCGAAGGCGCACGCCGCTTCGGTCGCGGCCTCGCCGAAGGACTACAAGAAGGACGGCGCCAAGCACCTCTACGCGGCCTACGCCAAGCAGATCCACAAGGGCAAGATGCCGCCGCTGCTGTACGGCATTGCGATCATCGAAACGACGATCGGCCCACAGGGCGAAGTCCAGGACGTGCGCGTCGTGCGCCAGCCGGCCGCGGCTGAAGTCGCGCCGTGGGCAGTCAACATGATCAAGGCCGCTGGGCCGTTCCCGGCGCCGCAGAAGATGGGATCGGTGACCTACTCCGACATCTGGCTGGTGCACAAGACCGGCAAGTTCCAGCTCGACACGCTGACCGAAGGCCAGCGCTGATCGCGGCGAGGCGATGATTGAAAGAGCCCGCAGCGCGGGCTCTTTTTCTTTCAGCCGTTGGTGCGGCGCTTGAGCCAGCGCATCAACGCGCCGGCCACGGGGAGCTTCTCGTACAGCTCCTCGGCGGAGTCCCAATAATCGCGGTGCAACGCGATGCGGCCGTCATCGGCAAAGACGAGGTGCGAGCCGCCGCGCACGCATTGCTCTTGCGTCGGCGAGAAGCGCCTGAAGCGAAACAGGAAGTCCCAGGTCAGGAAGCATTGGTCACCCTCGGCGATGATGTCGCGCACCGCAAAGCGCGGCTCGTTCAGCGCGACATACATGTGCGCGAACACATGCTCGATGGCCGAGATGCCCTGGACCTCGTTGAACGGATCCTTGAAGCGCGCGTCGTCACCGTAGAACTCGCCGATGCGCGCCACGTCGGCCGGCGTCAGCAGCTCGAAGAACTCGACGATGCGCGCCACGCGCGGATCATGGTGGCGTGTCACAAGCCGGTGGACCGCCGGATCGCTGCGAAGTACAGCCCGTCGGTCAAGAGCTGCAGCGCCTTCAGCCAGCGCGTGAAGCGTTTCGGAAAGTGGATCTCGAAGCCGCCCGCGGCCCAGCCCTTGATGATCTGCCGCGCCGCCTCGGCCGGCGTGATCAGCGCCGGCATCGTGAAGGTGTTGCCCGCAGTCAGCGGCGTCTCGACGAACCCCGGGTTGATCACCGACACGCCGATGCCTCTGGGCTGCAGATCGAGGTACAGAATCTCGCCGAGGTTGATCAGCGCCGCCTTGGTGGGCCCGTACGCCAGCGCATTCGGCAGGCCGCGGTAGCCGGCGACGCTGGCCACCAGGCTGACATGCGCGTGTTGTTTCGCCGCAGCCTGGCGCAGCAGGTGCGGCAGCACGGCGTCCAACACGATGTAGGCGCCGATGACGTTGATCTGCTGGTGCTTGAGCATTTCGTCCAGGTCGTACGCCGTGGCGCGCTGAGACTTATAGTGGCCGGCGCAGTACATGACCAGGTCGATGCGGCCATGCTGGTCGATGATCTTCTGCGCCGCGGCGTGCACCTCCTCGCGGTCGGTGGCATCCATCGGCAGCGCTTGCCCACGCGCATGCGCCTGCGCGAACTCCTGCAGCGCCGCAACATTGCGAGCCGAGACGATCACCGTGGCCCCGGCGGCATGCAGCTGCTCGGCTGTCGCGCGGCCGATGCCGGTGGACGCACCGACGAGCCAGCAAACCTGGCCGTTCCAGTCGATGATGCGCGGGTTGAGTGCCATGCCGGCTTTCAGGGTTTCGTGAACGCGAGCGTGACCTCGCCGAGGTAGATGCCGAACTTGCTCATCGCCGCCTTGTTGAGCATGACGCGTTCGTCCATCAAATACATCCAGTCGTCGAACTGCACGTTGACGATGCGCTCGTCGACCTT
>JANNJX010000623.1:0-9052 GCA_031396005.1 Burkholderiales bacterium | reverse complement strand
AGCCAGGGCGCGGTACGACGTCGGCGCGGTGACGAGCACGGTGGCGCCGAAGTCGCGGATGCCGTCGAGCAGGTGTGCTGGCGTGGCTTTTTCGAGCAGCACGGTCGATGCGCCGACCGACATCGGGAACAAGAGCAGGCCGCCGAGGCCGAACGTGAACGCCAGCGGCGGGCTGCCGATGAAGACATCGTCGGCCGTCGGCCGCAGCACATGCGGCGGCCAGCAGCGGCAGGCGGCGATCACGTCGCGGTGGAAGTGCATCGTCGCCTTGGGCACGCCGGTGGTGCCGGAGGTGAAGGCCAAGAGGCACGTGTCGTCGGCCGCGGTGTCGATGGCGGCGAACGGCGCAGCGTGGTGTTGCATGGCCGCTTCCAGGCCGTGGCCATCGCTCGTGTTGAACAGCCGCAGCACCAGCGACGGTGAGGCTTGCTGCAATTCGTCGGCCAACGCAGCATCGCACAGCGCATGCGTGACCCGGCCGATGTCGATGATCGGCCTCAGCTCCTTGGAGCGCAGCAGCGGCATCGTCGCCACCGCGATCGCGCCGGCCTTCATCACGGCGAACCAGCAGGCCGCCAGCATCGGGTTGTTCGGCGCGCGCAGCAGCACGCGGTTGCCGGGCACGACGCCCATGTCTTGCAACAGCACATGGGCGATGCGGTCGGCGCGGTCTTGCAGGTCGCGCCAGGTCCAGGTGACGCCGGGCGCGCGGATGCAGATGCGGTCGCCGCGACCTTGCGCGATCGGCGCGTCGAGCAGTTCGGTAGCGCAGTTGAGTTGCGCGGAGAACCGCAACTCGGGCAGCTCGAAAAGGAACTCGGGTTGCTGATCGGCCGGCGGCAAGTGGTCGCGGGCGAAGGTGTCGATGTGGGCCGTGCTCATGATGATGACGCCGCATGCTCCTTCAACAGCTCGCGCGCAATGATGAGCTGCTGCACTTCGGTCGCGCCTTCATAGATGCGCAGCGCGCGGATCTCGCGATACAGGCGTTCGACCGGCATCTCGCTGACGACGCCCAGGCCGCCGAAGAGTTGCACTGCGGCGTCGATGACCTGCTGCGCGCCTTCGGTGGCGACCATCTTGGCCATCGCCGCCTCGCGCGTGACGTTGTGGCCCTGGTCGCGCTGCCAAGCGGCACGGTAGGTCAGCAGCGCCGCGCTGTCGATCGTGGTCGCCATCTGCGCCAGCTTGGCCTGCGTGAGCTGGAAGTCGGCGAGCACGCCGTTGAACATCTTGCGCGTCGTCGCGCGCTGCAGGGCTTCGTTGAGTGCACGTCGAGCAAAGCCGAGGGCGGCGGCGGCGACCGACGTGCGGAACACGTCGAGCGTGCGCATGGCGAGCTTGAAGCCCTCGCCCTCGGCGCCGATGCGCTGCGCGTTCGGCACGCGGCAGTTGTCGAAGCGCAGCCGAGCCAGCGGGTGCGGCGCGATGACGTCGATGCGCTCGGCGATCTCGAAGCCCGGCGTGCCGGCATCGACGATGAAGGCGCTGATGCCGCGCGAGCCTTTGTCGCTGGTGCGGGCGAAGACGACGTAGAAGTCGGCGATCCCACCGTTGGAGATCCAGGTCTTCTCGCCGGCGAGCACATACGCGTCGCCGTCGGCGCGCGCGTTGCAGGCCAGCGCCGCCACGTCGGAGCCGGCGTCGGGTTCGGACAGCGCGAACGCCGCGATGGCTTCGCCGCTGGCCACGCGCGGCAGGTAGCGCGCCTTGTGCGCAGCGCTGCCGGCCAGGCTGATCGCGCCCGAGCCCAGGCCCTGCATCGCGAACGCGAAGTCGGCCAGGCCGCTGTGGCGCGCCAGCGTTTCGCGGATCAGGCAGATGGTGCGCGTGTCGATCGCCCCCCCCGACGAGTCAACGACGGCGTGCTGCAGCCAGCCGCCGGCGCCGAGCGCTTTGACGAGCGCGCGGCAGGCCGCGTCCACATCGACCGCGTGTTCCTGCGTCACATGCAGCGTGGCCCAGGCCTGCAACTCGCTCGCCAACTTGCGATGCCTCGGCTCGAAGAACGGCCAGTCGAGCGCGTCCACGTCAGGTGCCCTCGAACACAGGCTTCTGCTTGGCGACGAACGCGTTGTACGCCCGCTTGAAATCTTCGGTCAGCATGCACAACGCCTGCGCCTGCGCTTCGGCCTCGACGGCCTGCTCGACCGTCATGCTCCATTCTTGGTGCAGCATGGTCTTGGTGATGCCGTTGGCGAACGTCGGACCGGCGGCGAGATCACGTGCCAGCGCCTGCGCCTGTTCGAGCAACGCAGCGGGCTCGACGAGGCGGTTGAAGAAACCCCAGCGCTCGCCCTCCTCGCCACCGAGCGAGCGGCCGGTGTAGAGCAGCTCGCTGGCGCGGCCCTGGCCAATGAGCCGCGGCAGGATCGCGCAGGCGCCCATGTCGCAGCCGGCCAAGCCGACGCGGTTGAAGAGGAACGCAGTCTTGCTGCGCACCGTTGCGAGACGCATGTCGCTGGCCATGGCCACGATCGCGCCGGCGCCGGCGCACACGCCGTCAACCGCGGCGATGATCGGCTGCGGGCAGGCGCGCATGGCGAGCACGAGATCGCCGGTCATGCGCGTGAACATCAGCAGCTCGGGGGCTTGCAGTTGCACCAGCGGCCCGATGATCTCGTGCACGTCGCCGCCGGAGCAGAAGTTGTCGCCAGCGCCGACGATGACGACGGCGTGCACGTCGCTCGCGTACTTCAGCGCGCGGAACAGGTCGCGCAGCTCTGCGTACGACTCGAAGGTGAGTGGGTTCTTGCGCTCGGGGCGGTTGAGCGTGATCGTGGCCACGCCGCTTCCTCCCAATTCGCACGCCCACGCGAAGTGCGTGGCGCTGTAGGCGGCCAGCGACTTGCGGTTGCCTGCAACGAGTGCAGGATCGACGGTCGACTTCATCGGTCCTCCTGATGCGCCAGGTGCACGCGCAGCCGGCCGAGCGATTCGTACAGCGCCTCCTTGGACGGCGCATCGAAGCCGGCGAACATTTCGACCAGCCAGGCTTCGTGCTCCTGCGCCATGCGCAGGAACTGCCGGCGGCCGGCGGCTGTGAGCTTGACGATCAGCGCGCGGCGGTCTTGCGAGTCGTGCGTGCGCTCGACCAAGCCGTCAGCGACGAGCTGATCCGTCAGGCCGGTGACGTTGCCGCCGGTGACCATCAGGTAGCGCGACAGCGCATTCATGCGCAGGCCGTCGCGGTGCCGCTCCAGTTGCGCTAGGTAGTCGAAGCGCGGCAGCGTGGTCTCGAAGCGCTCGCGCAGGCGCGTGCGGATGATCCGTTCGATCTGCGTGCTGCACGACAGCAGACGCAGCCAGAGCTTGACCGCCGCGTGGTCGTCGGCGGCGGTGCGCGCTTCTCGGCCGATGGCCCCGTCGCCGAGCGCCTGCCTGAAGGCCTTGAGGGTGGCTGACGTCATGCGGGTCTGCCAGCGCGCGCGAACGCGGCTTCGAGTTGCGCTTTGCCCGCGGTGTATTGCTTCGGCCAGTCGACGCCGGTGAAGCCGATGCGCGCGGCTTCGGTCAGCGTCCACGCCGGGTTGGCCAGGTGCGGGCGCGCGACGGCGCAGAGGTCGGCGCGGCCGGCGGCGATGATCGAGTTGACGTGATCGGCTTCGCTGATCGCGCCGACAGCGATCGTCGCGATGCCGGCCTCCTGGCGGATGCGGTCGGCGAACGGCGTTTGGTACATGCGGCCGTAGGTCGGCTTCTGCTCGGCACTGACCTGGCCGGACGAGCAGTCGATCATGTCGGCTCCCGCGGTCTTGAAGGCGCGCGCGATCTGCACGGCATCGCTCGGCGTGATGCCGCCTTCGACCCAATCGTGCGCCGAGATGCGCACCGACATCGGCAGGTGCTGCGGCCAGGCTGCGCGCACCGCGACGAAAACTTCGAGCGGCCAGCGCAAGCGGTTGTCGAGCGCGCCACCGTACTCGTCGTCGCGCCGGTTCGTCAGCGGCGAGATGAAGGCCGAGAGCAGGTAGCCGTGCGCGCAGTGCAGTTCGAGCCAGTCGAAGCCGGCTTGCGCGGCGCGTTCTGTCGCCGCCACGAAGTCGGCCTGGATGCGGTCCATGTCGGCGCGCGTCATCGCCTGCGGCACCGCGCCGCGACTCAGGTAGGGCTGGGCCGATGCAGCGACCAAGGGCCAGTTGTCCGCTGGCAGCGGCTGATCGGCGCCCTGCCCGTCCCACGGCGTGTTCGTCGAGCCCTTCGGCCCGGCGTGGCCGAGCTGCAGGGCGATCTTCGCGTCGCTGCTCGTGTGCACCCAGTCGGCGATGCGCTTCCACGCCAGCATCTGCTCGTCGCTCCACAAGCCGGGGCAACCGGGCGTGATGCGCGCATCGGCGCTGGTGCAGGTCATCTCGGCAAAGACCAGGCCCGCACCACCCATCGCGCGCGCACCGAGGTGCACGAGGTGGTAGTTGCCGGGGATGCCATCGACCGCAGAGTACTGCGCCATCGGCGAGACGACGACGCGGTTCTTGAGCGTCACTGAGCGGCAGGTGTACGGTGTGAACATCGGCGGCACTGCAAGCTCACGCTTCAACGCCGAGCGCGCAGCGAGCCAACGTTCATAACCTTCGAGCCAGGCCTTGTCGCGCAGGCGCAGGTTCTCGTGACTGATGCGCTGGCTGCGCGTCAACATCGAGTACATGAACTGCTCGGGCTCGAGCTGGTCGCAATAGCGCGTGCCGCAGACCTCGAACCACTCCATCGCGTTCCACGCCGCGTTCTGGATGCGCAATGTTTCGATGCGGCGCGCGGCCTGGTACAACGCCAGCACTTCGGGGATGCGCGCCGCATCGTCGCCGTGCTGTTCGAACAGGCGCGCCAGTTCGATCGCGTCTTCGATGGCGAGCTTGGTCCCCGAGCCGATAGCGAAATGCGCCGTGTGCACCGCGTCGCCCATCAGCACGACATGGCTGCCGCGCGCATTCTTCAACCACCACTGCTCGCAGACCACGCGCTGAAAGTTCAACCATGCCGAGCCGCGCAGGTGGCGCGCGTTGGTCATCAACTTCGCGCCTTGCAAGTTGTCGGCGAACACCTTCTCGCAAAAGGCGATCGACTGCTCCTGGTCCGCTTGGTCGAGGCCATGAGCGAGCCACACCGATTCGGGGCACTCCACGATGAAGGTCGTCGTCTGGTCGTCGAACTTGTAGATGTGGGCCTGGAACCAGCCGTGCTCGGTGCGCTGGAAGTCGAACGTGAAGGCGTCGTAGAGTTTGTGCGTGCCCAGCCAGATGAAGCGGTTCGGCCGCACGACGATGTCGGGCTTGAAGACGCTGTCGTACTTGCCGCGGATGCGCGAGTTGACGCCGTCGCTGGCGATGACAAGGTCGGCGTCCGGGTAGTCTTCGTCCGAAGCTGCTTCGGTTTCGAAGACGAGTTCGACGCCCAACGACTCGCAACGCGCCTGCAGGATGTTGAGCAGCTTCTTGCGCCCGATGCCGACAAAGCCGTGCCCGCCCGAACGGATGCGCCGCCCTTTGAACAGCAGCTCGATGTCGTCCCAGTGGTTGAAGGCCTCGCTGATCTCGTCGGACGTTTGCCCGTCGCAGCGCCGCATGTTGTCCATCGTCGCATCGGAGAAGACGACGCCCCAGCCGAAAGTGTCGTAGGGCTTGTTGCGCTCGACGACGCGCACGCGATGCGCTGCGTCCAGTTTTTTCATCAACAGGCCGAAGTACAAGCCTGCGGGTCCGCCGCCGATACAGACAATGTCCATCAAACCAATTTATACTTCAATACTTCATTTGTCAACGACAAGGCGAAAAAAAGCGCTCGATCAACCCGAGCGCTGTTGACTCTCGAGCAGGCAGCCGCTTCAGTACTCGTTCATGACCACACCGGCGAGCTTGGCCGGGCTCTTGGAGAGCGCTGAGACCAGACTGTTCATCGACTTCATGCGGCTGCGCCCGCGGCGGCCCACCACCAGCACCGCGCCGCACAGCGCGGCAATGGCGCGCGCATCGGCGCCATGCGTGGATGCCGGCGTGTCGACGACGACATGATCGAACTTGCCGACCATCTCCCGGATCAGCTGCCCAAACGCCGGACGCTGGATGAGTTCGAGCGGGTTCGGCGGGATGGCGCCCACCGGCAGCACGTACAGACTCGGCAACTGCGACGAGCGCTGGATCAATCCTTCTTCAGCCCGTCCGCTCAGCATGGCGGTCAGGCCCGAACGGTTGAGCGTGATGCCGAACACATCCTGGGAGCGCGGCGCACGCATGTCGGCATCAATGAACAGGGTGGGCCCGCCGAGCTGGCTGAACGCTGCGGCGATGTTGCTGGCGAGGTAGGTTTTGCCGTCACCGACGTCCGGACTGACGACGGCGAGGGCACGGCGCGGCTGGTCGGGCGCCATGACACCCAACAACAACTGGCTACGCAACTCGCGGAAGGCCTCGGCTTCGTCGCTGAACGGGCTGGCGGCGATGACCAGCTCGGGATTGACCTGCTTCTCGTCGATCGCGTACGGATAGTGGAACTGTTGCGACAGCGCCCACAGCACGTCTTCCCGGCGCGCCAGTCCCAGCTCAATGGCCGATTCACCGAAGCGCAGGTCGTTTTCGCGCTGATAGTTGAGGATCCACTCGACCTGTTTGTCGGTCAACTGGCACGGCACGCGCATCAGGTCGCCGATGCGGCGTTCGAGCACGTGCGCGTTCGACGCCTCCTGTGTCGGTGCCGTGCCACCGGCTCGGTAGGCCGATTGAGCAAAAGAGGACAGCATGCGCACGATGGGGCCCTTGGGTCAGACGTCGGTCAGGTTGGTCGCGGCAAACCGGTCAGCACGCGCTGCTTCATCAGCTTCGTGCGTGATGTGTCCGGCAAGGCACTGCGCGCATGCGCGGACACCGGTAGCGAAACCAACATCGGCTGCTTCAACTCGCTCACGTCATCGACCGTGCGCATGCGGCGGTCGAGCTGCTCGCGGCCGAGCACGAATCCGAGGCCCAGCAGCAGACCCAAAGCGACGCTGGCGCCGATGTTCTTCAGCAGATTCGGTGACGAGGGCGCCATCGGCACCGTGGCGTGCTTCAGCACTGACAGGTTGGTCTGCGTGTTCTGACTCTCAATGCTCGCCTGGCTGACTCGCTGCTGCATCGTGTCATAGGCGCGTTGGGCAGTTTCGACCTCACGCAGGAAGCCTGCAGACTGCTCGCGCTGGGCCTGCATGCGCAGTACCTTGACGCGCTGCGCCTCGAGCGCCGATGAAATCTGCGCCACACGAGACTGCGTGGCGCTGTTGCCGAAGCTGACATTGCTGACCGCCCGCCCCCTTTCTGCCGAAAGCTTGGTTCGCAACTCGGAAAGACGTGCCTCCTGCTCGATCAGTTGTGGATGACTGTCGCCGAGTCGGGACGTCATCTCGCGCAAACGCACCTCCTCGCGCGTCACGTCGGCAGCCAGAGCAGCGACAGCCGGATTCTGCCAAACCTCTTGCAACTGTTCGGTTCGCTGACCCGCTTGTTTGAGGCGACCCGCAACGTCAGCGTTGGCACTTTGCGCTGCGAGCAATTGCACGCTCAACTCAGCCAGGCGAGTCGCCTCGACGTTGAGCTTCTCGTCGCCGACGAGCAGACCATTCTTCTGCTGGTAGTCGGACAGCTTCTCCTGAGCGCGCTCGAGGTCCGCCCTCAGTTCTTTGGCACGAGCATCGAAGAAACCGCCGAACTGGCGCAGGCGCTCCTTGCGCATTTCGAGCGAGGTGTCGATGTACGCCTTGACGTAGGCGTTGGCCACGGCCGCCGCCTGCGCGCCGTCATCGGAGGTGTAGGTGATCGTGACGACGTTGGACACTGGTGCCGGCTTGACGGACAAGCCCTTTTGCATCTTTTCAGCCAACCACGCCTCGAAGTCGCCGTTGCCATCGCCGGCTTTCCGCCATTCCTCCCGCAGGCCTGCATCCTTGCCCAGGTCGAGTGCGCGAATGACGACGCGCCCGACACGCTCGCTCGTGATCAGATCCATCTGCGTTGCCATGTAGCCACCGGGCAACGAAGAGTTGGGGGCACCGCCGGCCACCTGGTCCGGCGAACGCGCATCGAGCATCACACTTGCCCACGCGGTGTAGCGCTTGAGCATCGTCGTGCTGACGATCGCCGAGGCCGCCACGCACAGCACGAGCACGGCAAGTGCCCAGGGCCAGCGCGCGGCGAGTACGGCCAGAACTTGTCTCGGGGTCATTCAATCACTCCCCCGCACGGCGGGAATTGCGCACCATTATTCAGCAAGTCAGAGACAAATTGTTGCGCCCAAACATGGAATCGCCCGTCTACCCCCAAGCGCTGTGGGCGTGCGGACGGCGCAGCTACAAACGCCAGACGTTGACGCCGGCAGCACGCAACCGCTGGGGCGCAAAACCGGATCTGGCGTCGATCACGCGGCCGCCGCGAATCAGTTTGCGCGACAATTCGTCCATTCCCTGGTCGGGGAAGTCGGCGTGCTCGAAGCCAACGCGGCAGCGCCCGACTTTGTCGGCGTCGATGTCGAAACCGATCGTGCACGCCTACTTGCCGAACGCGATGGCCAGCGGCAATCCGACGTAGCCCAGACCCACCACGGCAGCAACACTCATGTCGATGTCTCTCTGACCCTGCTCGCAGCAGCGCAGCGTGTTGCCCACCCTCACGACAGCCCCGTTGTGAAGGTCCAAGTTCGATCGGTTGACAAGCCGACCCCGGTCGGCGTCTTCACCCCCGTGGCCCCGCCGCGCACGGTCACGCTGTACGTGGTAGAGGCGCTCAGCGTGCTGTTTGGGTTGATGACGGCCCGCGTTGCACCGGTCGACAGCGTCGTCACCGACACCACCGCCGTGATCGCAGTGCCGCCAGAGGTCTGCAGCGTGACGGTGGTGCCGTTGATCGTGCTGGCGTTCATCGGTCCGTTGAAGGTGGCCGTGATGTTGGCGGTGCGGCTGACCGACGTCGCGCCGCTGGCAGGCACGGTTGCGCTGACGACCGGCGGTGTGGTCGTGAAGCTCCAGACGGAGTCGGCCGCCAGTGGGTTACCTGCAGAGTCCGTGACTCCGCCGGCGCTTCCGCGCACGGTG
>JANNJX010000605.1:0-5260 GCA_031396005.1 Burkholderiales bacterium | reverse complement strand
GCGGGTGAAGAAACGTCGCAGCCGGTGCTGATGTTCCTGGCCGTCACCTTGCTGTACTTCGTCTCCGCGTTCGCGATCAACCGCGTCATGAAATGGATCGAAGTTCGCGTGCGCGTGCCCGGCATGATTGGAGGCAAATAGTGTTCGGCCTCGACTTTTCGTTCCTCAACTGGGACGTGATCCGCAGCTACGTCGCCAGCGGCTTCTATTTCTCGGTGCAGTTGACGCTGGTCGCGATGATCGGCGGCATTGCGCTGGGCACCGTGCTCGCGCTGATGCGCCTGTCGGGCAAGAAGTGGCTCGAAGTGCCGGCGTCGATCTACGTCGACACGCTGCGCTCGATCCCGCTGGTGATGGTGATCATGTGGTTCTTCCTGATCATCCCGTTTCTGATCGGCCGGCCGATAGGCGCGGAGATCTCGGCCATCGTCACCTTCACGCTGTTCGAAGCGGCGTACTACTCCGAGATCATGCGCGCCGGCATCCAGAGCGTGCCCAAGGGGCAGGTCCATGCCGGCTACGCGGTCGGCATGAACTACGCGCAGACGACCAAGCTGATCGTGCTGCCGCAGGCCTTCCGCAACATGCTGCCGGTGCTGCTGACGCAGACCATCATCCTGTTCCAGGACACGTCGCTGGTCTATGCGATCGGCGCCTACGATCTGCTCAAGGGCTTCGAGACCGTGGGCCGCAACTTCAATCGGCCGGTGGAGACTTACCTCGTCGCCGCTGCTGTGTACTTCGCCATCTGCTTCTCGCTGTCGTACATGGTGCGCCAGTTGCAGAAGAAGATCGCCATCATTCGATAACAAGGGCTCGCCATGATCGAAATCAAGAACGCCAGCAAGTGGTACGGCAGCTTCCAGGTGCTGACCGACTGCACCACGTCGATCAAGAAAGGCGAGGTCGTCGTCGTCTGCGGCCCGTCGGGCTCGGGCAAATCGACGCTGATCAAAACGGTCAATGCGCTCGAGCCGATCCAGAAGGGTGACGTCATCGTCGACGGCATCAGCATCAGCGACCCGAAAACCGACCTGCCCAAACTGCGCAGCCGCGTCGGCATGGTCTTCCAGCACTTCGAGCTGTTCCCGCATCTGTCGGTCACCGAGAACCTGACGATTGCGCAGATCAAAGTGCTGAACCGCAGCACCGACGACGCCAAGACACGCGGCCTGAAGATGTTGGACCGCGTCGGCCTGATGGCGCACAAGGACAAGTTCCCCGGTCAGCTTTCCGGCGGTCAGCAGCAGCGCGTGGCGATTGCGCGCGCGCTGTCGATGGACCCGATCGTGATGCTGTTCGACGAGCCGACGTCGGCGCTCGACCCCGAGATGGTCGGCGAGGTGCTCGACGTGATGGTCAAGCTCGCCGAAGAGGGCATGACGATGATGGTGGTCACGCACGAGATGGGCTTCGCCAAAAAGGTCAGCCACCGCGTCATCTTCATGGACGCCGGCAAGATCGTCGAGGACTGCAAGAAGGACGAATTCTTCGGCGACCCGAACGCGCGCTCACCGCGGGCGAAGGATTTTCTTTCGAAGATCCTGGCGCATTGACCCACCCCCGAAGCGGCTTCGCCGCGTCCCCCCTCAAGGGGGGCAACGCCAGGGGCCCGGCAAAGCCGGATCCGCGGCGTTTGCTGGGAAGGCCGCTCTAGGGCGAGCGCCACACCTGCGGCGCTGCCGATAGCAGCATCGCCGCCCCGGCCACCGTGAGCAGCCCCAGCACGACGCGACGAAAGCTTTGTTCACTCAGCCGGTGGTAGAAGCGAGCGCCGATCATCGACGGCAGCAGCACCGCCGCGGCCACCAGCGGCAGCAGCGGCCACATCGGCCGCGTCACGGCGCCGGTGGCGACGTACGCTGCCATCGTCACGGCCAGCGTCGTCAGGTTGAAGTTCTGCACCACGGTGCGCTGCGCTGACTTCTCCAAGCCGCGCAGCGTGCACCACAGCGTCGGGATGACGCCGGTGAAGCCGCCCAGGCCGCCCATCACGCCGCCGCCGACACCCGCCAGCCCGTCGGCGGCGCGGCCGAGCACGGCGTTGCGAAAGCCCAGGCGCGGCAGCTTCGCAGCGAACAGCATGGCCGGGCAGGCGACGACGAGCAGCGCGCCGAGGCCGAACTTGAAGACGTCGGCATCGAGCCGCGGCAGCAGCAGCACGCCCAGCGGAATGCCGGCCAGACCGCCGAGCAGGAACGGCGCGAGCTCGCGCCAGGCCAGGCGGCGCGGCACGGTGAACAAGCCGATCACCTGACCGACCAGCGAGCCGAACACCGCCATCACCGCGGCCAGCTTCGGGTCCAGCGCCCAGACCCAGATCGCCATCGACACCATGCTGAAAGCAAAGCCCGACAGGCCCTGCACGAAGCCGGCGACCACGGCGCCGGTGAGCAACAGCACCAACTCGGCGCTGGTCAAGCGCGCTGTCCTCGTCAGATCGCCTTGACCTGCAGTTTGCGGAACTTGATCGTGCCGCGGCCCCACTGCAACGCGATCGGGCCGCTGGCGAGCTTGCCGTCGTCGATCTCCACCGTCTTCGTGCCGTTCAACACGACGACCAGGCGCGTGCCCTTGGCCGTGACCTCCATCGTGTTCCACTGCCCGCCGGCCTTGATCATCGGCGCGGTCAGCTTGGCCACCTTGACGATGGCGCCGGTGGCGAAGGTCGGGTCCGGGCGCTGGTCGAAGATGTTGGCTTCGTAGCAGTTCTCGTCGGTGATCGTTTTCGGGTCCTGGCAGCGGATGAAGACGCCGCTATTGGCGTCGTCGCTGCTCCAGAACTCGGCCCGCACCATCACGTCCTTGTAGCTCGTGCGCGTGACCAGAAAGCTCGCCGGCGGCGTGCCGGCCGAGGCTTGCACCGCGCCGTCGCCGCCGCTCCAGTTGGCCTGGCCGACGACGTCGAAGTTGGCCAGACCCTTGTCGCCGTCGATCAGCGTCGTCCAGCCTTCATTGGACGCCGTGCCGGCGCAGGCCGCGAGCATGGCGGCGAGCGAGAGAGATGCGATGAATTTCATGGTGTCGTCGCCTCGTTGTTGTGTGAGGCGACGACTATAGGCAGCTCACGCGCTCTTCGCCACTGCGGTCTGCATGCAGCTCGCAGACAAAGCTGTCAACACGTCGCCGATGATCAAGACAGCGGGGCTGGCGATGCGCTCGGCGCGGGCGTCGGCGGCGATGGCCGCCAGCGTGCTGACGAGCCGCCGCTCGTGCGGCAGCGACGCGTCCTGCACCAGCGCCGCCGGTGTGTGCAGTGGCAACGCAGAGCGCAGGCCGTCGACGATGGCGCCCAATTGCGCCACGCCCATGTAGACGACGAGCGTCATGCCCTGCGCCGCGGCCGCACCGAGCGTCGGCCAGTGCGGCGCTTGCCCGCCTTCCTTGGCGTGGCCGGTGACCAGCATGACGCCGCGCGCATGGTCGCGGTGGGTCCACGGCACGCCCAGCGCCGCGGTGGCGGCCAGGCCGGCGGTGATGCCGTTGACCACGCTCACGTCGACACCGGCGGCGCGCAAGTGCGCCACCTCTTCGCCGCCGCGGCCGAAGACGAACGGATCGCCGCCTTTCAGGCGCACGACATGTTCGCCACGTTGGGCCTCGGCGATCATCAGCTTCTCGATGAAGGGTTGCGGCGTGCTCGCACATCCGCCGCGCTTGCCGACGTGAATCACCCGCGCTGCCTTGCGCGCGTAATGCAGCACACCGTCGCCGACCAGGTCATCGACCATCAGCACCGTGGCGCGGCGGATCGCACGCACGGCTTTGATCGTCAGCAACTCGGGGTCGCCGGGACCGGCGCCGACCAACGCCACCGAACCGGTCATGCGAGCTCCACTTGTTTGCGCACCATCGAACGCAATTTCGGCAGGCAAGAACCGCAGTTGGTGCCGCATCTCAACTCGCCTTGCAACGCTGCGAGCTGTTCATCGGGCGCGCCGCTGCAGCGTTCGAGCACGGCCTCGATCTGCGGCTCGGTGACGTCGAAGCAGGAGCACACCTGCGCACCGCGAGACGGCACCGGGGACGGCGCGATGGGACTGCCCGAGAGCAGCGCGCGGCCGTACAGGTCGGCCGGCAGTTGTTCGACCAGCAGTTCGCCGATCCAGCTCGCGGCACGCACGTCGCCGGCGAGCAGGAAGGCAACCACGCGTGTGTCCTGCGACGTGCGGGCAATGCCGACCGCGCGGCGCTGTCCTGCGCGCGCATCGGCGTAGCGCAGCGCGTCGGCGCCCGACAGTCCGAGCAGCATCTCGATGCGCGTCAACAACTCATCGGGCAAACGCTCGCTGCTCGCTGCGTGCAGCCAGACGCCGACCTTGTCGTCGGGCTCGCGCCCGAACGGCACACACGCTGCGTAGGGAAGGTCGCTGAGCAACTGCAACACCTGCGCACGCCGTGTCAGCGCCGTGTCCGCATCGAGCCAGGCGCGCGCCATCACGCGGTACGGCAGTTCCGCCTTGGTGATCTTGACCGCGGCGTGCTTCAACTCCGGCTGCTTGCTCTGCGGACAGAAGGCGCCGCTGGTCAGCGCGTTGACACCGACGCCGGCCATGAACTCGCTGCCCCAGTGCATGGCGACGGAGGCCTGCGCGGGAGCCACGTTCTCGCTGCCTGAAGCCGGCAAGACGATGCTGCCGCGCCGCGACTTCAGCGTCACCAGATCGCCGCTGTTCAGGCGCAGGCGGGTCAAGTCGGTCGGATGCAGCTCGACGACCGGCTCGCTCGCATGGCCGAACAAGCGGCCGAGCGTGCCAGTGCGGCTGGCGCCATGCCACTGGTCGCGCAGGCGGCCGGTGGTCAGCGAGAACGGGTAATGCGCGTCGCGCTTCTCGGCGGTGGGGCGCGCGGTGACCGCGCTGAACGTCGCGCGACCGTTGGCCGTGGGGAACACGCCATCGGTGTACAGACGCGTGGCGCCGTTCGTGCTGCCTTGCGCAAACGGCCACTGCTGCGGCCCGGCATGGTCGAGGATCGTGAACGACAGGCCGGTGATGTCGAGGTCGCGGCCGCGTGTGCTTTCGCGGTGCTCGTTCCAGATCGACTCGGCGTTGTCGTAGGGGAACAGGGTGCGCTGTGAAGAGCGCTGCGTCTCGATGCGCCGAGCCACATCGACGGCGATGCGCCAGTCGTGCCGTGCCTGGCCCGGCGCGTCGATCGCCGCGCGCACGCGGCTGATGCGGCGCTCGCTGTTGGTGACGGTGCCGTCCTTCTCGCCCCAGGTGGTGGCCGGCAGCAGCAGGTCGGCGTAGCGCGCCGT
>JANNJX010000582.1:0-3694 GCA_031396005.1 Burkholderiales bacterium | reverse complement strand
ATCAGCGCGCAGCCGCCGAAAGCGAAGATCACCGCGTTGGTGTGCAAGGGCCGCAGCCGCCCGTAGCTCAGCCACGGGACGCCGAAATTCAACTCCGGCCAGGTGAGCTGGGCGGCGATGAACACGCCCACTGCCATGCCGACCACGCCCCAGAGCACGGAGGCGAGCGTGAAGAGGCGCACGACGCTGTCGTCGTAGACCGTTGTGTCTGGTGCCAACACGGATCTCTGGGCCATCGTTCGTTCCCCGTCAGAAGTGCACTTGTTCTGGACGGGATTGTTCCGCCCGAGGGGGTGCTGCCGTTTGATCCCCGTCAAGGTTCGGCAACGGCGGGGCCAGGATGCGTTCGCCTTCGGATTCGAGGTCTTCGAACTGGCCGCCATGCAAGGCCCAAGCGAAGATGCCGAGGATCGCCAGCACGATCAGCGTGGACAACGGAATCAGCAGGTAGAGGATGTCCATCGGGCCTCGGCGCGGTTCAGGGGCCGGCCGCACGCGACAAGCGCAGTGAGTTCAGCACCACGAACAGCGAGCTGCTGGCCATGCCCAGGCCCGCTGCCCACGGCGGCAGCCAGCCCACGAGCGCGAGCGGCACGCAGGCGGCGTTGTAGAGCGCTGCCCAGGCCAGGTTCTGCCGCACCGTGCGCAGGGCTAGCTGGGCCAGCGCGCGGGCGCGCACGATGTCGCCGAGCCGGTTGGAAACCAGCACGCCGTCGGCCTGCGTGCGTGCGACGAGCGCGCCCTGGCCCATCGCCAGGGACACATCGGCTTGCGCCAGCACCGGCGCGTCGTTGATGCCGTCGCCCAGCATCGCGACGAGTTCGCCGCGCTGCTGCGCGGCGCGCACGGCCGCGAGTTTGGCGTCCGGCATCAGCCCGCCGACAGCGCTGGTCAGGCCGAGCAGCGCCCCGATGCGCTCGGCGCGAATCGGGTCATCGCCCGACAACAGGCGCACCTGCACGCCGTCGGCCTGCAGGGCGCTTACGGCCGCGAGCGCGTCGGGTCGCAGACGTTCGTCGAAGACGAAGCGCAGCAGAGAAATGCCATCGCAACCGAGCAGGGTGTGGGTGTCGGCCGCGCTGGGTGGCTGGGGTGACGTGAACGATTCGCGCGGCGCTTGCGAAATCCCCTGGCCGACCCAGGAAGCCGACCCCAAGCGCCAGCGGCGGCCGACCGCGTCACGGCCTTGCAGACCCTGGCCGGGAACTTCCTCGACCTCGCGCCACGCCACGTCGGCAGCGGCGCATGCGTTGCGCACGGCCGCGGCCAGCGGATGCAGCGAACACGCGGCCAGTGACGCCGCGATGGCCTGCAAGGCGTCGGTCGAAGTGGCGGCCAGGGTGCCGTCATTTCCGTCCAGGCGCTGCACCTGCACGCAATGCAGGCGGTCTTCGGTCAGCGTGCCGGTCTTGTCGACGAACAGCGTCTGCATCCTGGCCAGGCCGGCAACCGCATCCAGACGGCGCAGCAGCACGCCGCGCCGACCCATCGTGCCGGCCGCAGCAAGCAGCGCGCTGGGGGCGGCCAGCGACAGCGCGCAGGGGCAGGTGACGATCAGCACCGAGACGACGACCCAGACCGCGCGCGCCGGTTCGATGACGCTCCACGCGGCGCCCGCGACAGCCGCCAGCAGCAGCACGGTCCACAGGAACGGTGCCGCCCAGCGGTCGGCCGTCGCCAGCAGCGCGGGGCGCTGCGTGCGCGCCGCGCGCATCAGCGCGACGATGGCCTCGTAGCGCGTGTCAGCACCGACGCGGTCGACGCGCATCAGCACCGGCGCGAGCCGGTTCACGCTGCCGGCCACCACCGCATCGCCGCAGGCTTTGGCGACAGGGTGCGATTCGCCCGTCAGCAGCGATTCGTCGGCCTCGGTCGCGCCTTCGGTGATCACGCCGTCTGCCGCGAAGGCCTGGCCCAGCGGAACGCGCACGAGGTCGCCCGGGCGCAGGCGCTTGATGCTGACGACCTCGATCTGCCCGCCGGGGCCCAGGCGCAGCGCGGTGTCGGGCAACTGCGCCGTCGCGGCTTCGAGCGACTGCTCGGCATGGTGCCGCGCGCGCATTTCCAGATAGCGCCCGCCGAGCAGGAAGCTGACGAACATGGCGACCGAATCGAAATAGACCTCGGTGCCGAACGCGCCGCCGGGGTCGAAGGCCGCGCCGCTGCTGGCGATGAAGGCCACCGCGATGCCCAGGGCCACCGGCACGTCCATGCCGATGCACCGCTGCCGCAGCGCGCGCCAGACGCCGGCGAAGAAGGGCTGGGCCGAGAACCACAGCACCGGCAAGGTCAAGAGCCAGCCGCCCCAGTCGAGCAAGCGCTTCAGATCGGGCGCCAGTTCGCCGGGCGCGCTGACGTAGGCGGGGGTGGCCAGCATCATGATCTGCATCGCGCAGAAGGCGGCGACGAACAGGCGCCACAGCGCCGTGCGGGCTTCGGCCTTGCGCAAGGCCCGCGCCGCGGCGGCCGTATCGGGAGCGGCCACGTAGCCTGCACTCTCGATCGCGCCCACCAGGGCCGAGGGGCGCGTGAGGCTGGCATCCCAGCGCACCGTGGCGCACTGCGCGGCGGCACTGACGTGGGCCGCGAGAACGCCGGGCACGCGCGCGAGCGCCTGCTCGACGATGCCGGCGCACGCGGCGCAGTGCATGCCGCCGATGCGCAGCGACGATTCGGCCCAGCGCCGATCACCGGCCGCGTCGGTCCAGCGGCTGAAGGCATCGAACTCGACGGGGTCGTCGACCGCGGCGAGCAACGCGCGCGGGCCGACGCCGCCGGACCATTGGACTCGCACGCACTGCTCCGATCTGCCACGGGACACGCGGATGCTCGCGCGCCCAGTTGCTTCACGGTTTGATTTGGCGCAAACGACACGCCGCTCGGCGAACCAATACTGCCGTTCCGAACAAGAACGCAGGCAGCGATGCCGCTTGAAAGGGAGGGCTTCATGGCCATCGTCGACGAACGCAGTCCGAGCCTGGCGCCTGCCGCGCCGCGCAGCCGCCAGGCGCTCTCGGTGCTGATCGTCAGCACGCTGGCCTTCACCGTCTGCTTCATGGTCTGGATGATGTTCGGCGTGATCGGCATCCCGATCAAGAAAGCGCTGAACCTGAATGCCACCGAGTTCGGGCTGCTCACCGCCACCCCCGTGCTCACCGGCTCGTTGATCCGCGTGCCGCTGGGCATCTGGACCGACCGCTACGGCGGGCGCATCGTGATGACGGTTCTGATGGCGGTCACCGTGCCCGCGATCTGGCTGATGGCCTACGCCACCGCGTACTGGCACTTCCTGGTGATCGGCCTGTTCGTCGGCTTGGCCGGCGGCTCGTTCTCGGTCGGCACGCCGTATGTCGCGCGCTGGTTCCCGAAGCATCGGCAGGGCTTCGCGATGGGCGTCTACGGCGCCGGCAATTCGGGCGCGGCGGTCAACAAGTTCATCGCACCGGCGCTGGTCGTCGCCTTCGGCTGGGCGATGGTGCCGCAGGTCTATGCCGCCGTGATGCTCGGCGCCGTGCTGCTGTTCTGGATGTTCAGCGCCAGCGACCCGGCTCACCTCGTGCCGCAGACGGTCACCTTCCGCGAGCAGTTGAAGACGCTCAAGGATCCGAAGGTGCTGAAATACTGCCAGTACTACAGCATCGTGTTCGGCGGCTACGTGGCGCTGTCGCTGTGGATGGTGCAGTACTACATCGGC
>JANNJX010000550.1:0-4272 GCA_031396005.1 Burkholderiales bacterium | reverse complement strand
TCGCCATGGCCGACGAGGCGCCGCAGAAGAACCTGTGGGAGGTGCGCAAGGCCGGCCTCAACATCATGATGAGCCTGAAGGGCGACGGCAAGCCGGTGAGCTTCATCGAAGACTGCGCGGTGCCGCTCGAGCACCTGGCCGACTACACCGACGCGCTGACCGAGGTCTTCGCGCGCCACGGCACGCACGGCACCTGGTACGCGCACGCGTCGGTGGGCACGCTGCACGTGCGGCCCATCCTCGACATGCGGCGCGACGGCGCCGAAGGCGGCGCGATGCGCATGCGCGCCATCGCCGCCGAGGCGGCCGTGCTGGTGCGCAAGTACCGCGGCGCCTTCAGCGGCGAGCACGGCGACGGCCTGTGCCGCGGTGAATGGATCCGCTGGCAGTTCGGCCCGGTGCTGAACGATGCGCTGCGCCAGATCAAGCAGGCCTTCGATCCGAACCGCCTCTTCAACCCCGGCAAGATCATCGACCCGCCACGCATGGACGAGGTGTCGCTGCTGCGCTTCGCGCCGCCGTCGGCGCCGCGGCCGTACCAGCGCATCGCGATCACGCCGCTGCTCGACTGGTCGGCCTGGAACGTGGACAACGATCCCGTCACCGAAACGACCACCGCGCCCGGCAGCGGCGGCGACGCCACCGGCGGCCTGGCCAAGGCGGTGGAGATGTGCAACAACAATGGCCACTGCCGCAAGTTCGACGCCGGCACCATGTGCCCGAGCTACCGCGTCACGCGCGACGAGCAGCACGTCACGCGCGGCCGTGCCAACACGCTGCGCCTGGCGCTGTCGGGCCAACTCGGACCCGACGCGTTCACCAGCGACGCGATGCACGAGACGATGGATTTGTGCGTCGGCTGCAAAGGCTGCAAGCGCGACTGCCCGACGGGGGTGGACATGGCCAAGATGAAGATCGAGTTTCTGGCGCACTACAAGGCGCGCCACGGCCACACACTGAAGGACCATCTGGTGGCGCGGCTGCCCGAGTACGCGGCGTTGGCGAGCCGCCTGCCGTGGCTGATGAACCTGCGCAACCGGGCGCCGGCGGTGGCGCGGCTCGGCGAGCGGTTCACCGGCCTGTCGGCGCGGCGTTCACTGCCGGTCTGGCGCCGCGACACCTTCTGGCGCACGCGGCCGGAGCAGGCCGGGTTCATCGGCCGCAACGAAGCGCTGGCCCGCGCCGCAAAGGGCGAACGCGTGGCGGTGCTGTTCGTCGACACCTTCACCGGTACCTTCGAGAGCGAGAACGCCGCGGCCGCGGCCAGCGTGCTGCAGGCCGCGGGCTACGCCCTGCACACCGTGACCAAGGACGGCGGTCACCACTGCTGCGGGCGCACCTACCTGGCCGGTGGCATGGTCGCCGCGGCCAAGGCGCGGGCCGGCGCGTTGCTGGACGCGCTGCTGCCGCTGGCGCAGGCCGGCATCGCCGTCGTCGGGCTCGAGCCCTCGTGCCTGCTGACGCTGCGCGACGAGACGCTGGTGATGGGCTTGGGCGACAAGGCCCGCGTCGTGGCGGGCCAGGCCCTGCTGTTCGAAGAGTTCATTGCGCGCGAGGCCGCAGCGGGGCGCTTTGCGCTGCGCTTGAAGGCGCTCGACGCGCCGATCCTGCTGCACGGGCACTGCCACCAGAAGGCCTTCGATGCCGTGCGGCCCATCATCGAGGTGCTGAAGCTGATTCCCGGCGCCAAGCCGGAACTGATCGACAGCTCGTGCTGCGGCATGGCCGGCAGCTTCGGCTACGAGGCAGCGCATCACGAGGTGTCGATGCAGATGGCCGAAGCCGGCCTGCTGCCGGCGGTGCGCCGGCGGCCCGACGCCAGCGTCGTCGCCGACGGCACCAGCTGCCGGCAGCAGATCGCCGACGGCACAGGCCGCAAGGCGGTGCATGCGGCGCGCCTGCTCGCCGGGTTGCTGATCGGCCCCGACGACACCGGCGATGGGATGAAGCGGTGATGCCCGCAGCACACAGGTCGTTGTCGCCGGGCGGGCTTCAAAGCCCGCACCAGACGGCCAGCCGCTGCCACAGCCCGTGCGTCAGGGCCCACCCCGAGCCGAGCACGAGGCCCAGGCCCGCCAGACGAAAACCGAGCGTCGCCCACTGCACTCGCAACGGCCTGCGGCCAGCCATCGATTGCCAACGCGCCACGGCCCAGGGCGCCAGCGCGAGTCCCGGCATCGATCCCATCGCGAACGCGGCCATCGTGAGGGCGCCGCCTTGCGCCGTGCTGGACAACGCCGACAGCAGCAAGGCCGCCTGCAAGGCGCCGCACGGCCAGGCCACCCAGGCCAGGCCCGCCAGCGAGGCGCGCAGCGGCCTGCCGTGTCGGCCGACAACGCGCACCGGCACCACGGCATTGCGCTGCATCCAGTGCGGCTGGCGGCCTGTGGTCAACCACCACAAGCCCAGCGCGAGGAAGGCCAGATGCAGCAGCGTCCACAGCGGCCGCAGCGCCGGAGCGATCTGGCTCCACGCGCCGAGCGCGGCCACGCTGCTGGCGGCGATGGCGCCACCCGCCGTGTAGCCGAGCAAGCGGCCGAGGTGGAACCCGGTCGCGCTGCGTCCGCAGCCGCTCGTCAACGCCGCGCACGGTGCGCCGCACATCGCCACGCAATGCGGCGAGGCGACGATGCCCATCGTCAGGCCGGCGAGGATCAGCGCTGCGTCCATCGGTCGATGCGCGATCGTTTGCCGAGCGCGTTCAACTCCGCCGGGGCGAGCATGAGCAGCGAAGTCATCGCAGTCGCCATCGAAATGATGGCCCAGAAGAGCAGGAAACCAACGGTGTAGATTGCCTGTGCCGACCAGCCGATCGGTGCGCCGCCGAACCAGTGCAGATCGACGGGATCGATCAGCGCGAACACCAGCATCTCCAGCACGCCGGCCGCGATGAAAGCGGGCCAGAGGATGCGCAACGCTCCTGCCTTCATCACGAACTCCCCGTCGCCCGCGCTACGGCGCCGGCGTGGCTGCGTGGTTGCGCGCCTGCATCGCGGGCGCGCTGGGCGTGATGGGCGCTGCCGGCCGCACCACTGCGTACGGCACGACCGTGTCCGCATGGCGCAGCGCGGTGGCCAGCAGCATGAAGCTGGCGATCACCACCACGCCCAGGCCGCCGACCACCAGCCACATCACGCCGACGCGCCACCAGGGCACGGGCGTCACAGGCAAAAGGAGTGAGCCGCGGTCGATCGGAAGAGGCGTTTGCATGCGAATGTCCTTGTTTCAGCGGGGCACGACGAAGGTCGACTTTTCACTCACCACGGTCGCCGGCTGGCCGGCCTCCTGCAGTGCTATGCGAAAGTGCATCGGATGCGCACCGGCGCCCAGGCTCTGCGCGAGCTGCGGCGGGATCTGCACCGTCAGCGGCACCCAGCGCGCCTGCGTCGCGCCGACCTCGGTAGCACCGCTCGGCACGAGCAGCGCGCCCGGCAGGCCGTCGACTTCGATGCGGAACTGTTGCGTGTGCTCGGTGGCGTTCATCAACTGGATGCGGTAGACGTTCTCGATCCGGCCCTCGTCGACCGCACGCGCCAGCACGCCGCGGTCGCGCACCACGTTGGCCTTGAACGGCGTGCGCAGCACCAGGCTGGCGATGAAGGCGATCACGATCAGGGCCAGCACGGCGGTGTAGGCAAGCACGCGCGGGCGCAACACGCGCTGCCACATCTGCCTGCTGCTCCAGCGGCCTTCCATGCTGTTCTGCGTGGCGTAGCGGATGAGGCCCTTCGGATAGCCCATCTTGTCCATCACGCCGTCGCAGACGTCCACGCAGGCGGCGCAGCCGATGCACTCGTATTGCAGACCCTTGCGAATGTCGATGCCGGTCGGGCAGACCTGCACGCACAGCGTGCAGTCGATGCAGTCTCCCTTGCCGACAGAAGCCGGCGCCACGCCGCGGGCGCGTGAGCCGCGCGGCTCGCCGCGCACGGTGTCGTAGCTGATGATCAAGGTGTCGCGGTCGAACATCGCGCTCTGGAAGCGCGCATAGGGGCACATGTACTTGCACACCTGCTCGCGCATGTAGCCGGCGTTGCCGTACGTCGCGAAGCCGTAGAACAGGCTCCAGAACGTTTCCCAGGGACCGAGCGACAACGTGGCGGCTTCAACCAGCAGCGTTTGCGCCGGTGTGAAGTAGGCGACGAAGGTGAAGCCCGTCCACAAACCGATCGCCAGCCACGCCGCCTGCTTGCCGCCACGGCGCAGCAGCTTGTTGGCGCTCCAGGGCGCGGCATCGAGCCGGATGCGGGCCTGGCGGTCGCCCTCGAAGCG
>JANNJX010000541.1:0-9349 GCA_031396005.1 Burkholderiales bacterium | reverse complement strand
GGCTTCGAGTCGCCGACGCTCGGTGAGCTGGCCTACCGCACCGACGGCAGCGGCGGCTTCAACACCACGCTGCAACCGCAGAAGAGCCGGCAAGCCGAGATCGGCGCCAAGTGGCGCGGTCTGGACGGTGCGCTCGCCGTCGATGCAGCGCTGTTTCGCGTCACGGTCGAGGACGAGATCGGCGTGGCCACCAACGCCGGCGGGCGGCAGAGTTTCCAGAAAGTCGGCCGCACGCTGCGCGAGGGCGCCGAGGTGTCGCTCGGCTGGCGCATCGCGCCGCAATGGCGCACGCAGTGGGCAGTGACGCTGCTCGACGCGACCTACCGCGACGGCTTCCTCGCCTGTGCTGGCATCCCGTGCACCGCGCCCAGTGTGCCGGTGCCTGCGGGCAACCGCATCGCCGGCACGCAGCGCGGCCTGGCCTTTGCCGAGCTGGCGTGGCAGCCGAGCGCCAACACCGAATTCGGCTTCGAAGTGCGCAAGGCCTCGGCGTTGATGGCCAACGACAGCAACAGCGAAGCCGCAGCCGGCTACACGCTGCTGGCACTGCGCGCGGTGCAACGCTACGCACTGCCCGACAAGTTCCAGCTCGAATTGCTGGCGCGCCTGGACAACGCCGCCGACAAGGCCTTTGCCGGCAGCGTCATCGTCAACGACGCCAACGGCCGCTTCTACGAGACCGGCGCGCCGCGGGCGTGGCTGTTGTCGATGCGGCTCAGCCGCGGTTTCTGACGTGCCGACGGCCGCACTTTCGTGCGGCCGTCTGACGGATCGGCTCGTCGGCTGATCGATCGATCAACGTGTTGCGGCGAACGAATCGCCGCCGGCAGCGCGCTGGCCGGCGGTGCGGATTTGCGCCAGTTGCATCGGCGTCAGCGGCGCATGCTGGCTGTCGGTGAAGATGGCGCCGCGCAGGCGATTGGCTGCGATCGCTTCGGCATGCACCTGGGCACGCGATGCGGTCGAGACGAACGCCGATCGCTCTGGCTGATGCTGGCTGTCGGTGAAGAGCAACGGCTGACGCGCTGCGGCGACGGCCTCGGTGCGAACTTGCTCGCGGCTCGCGGTGGAGGAGAACGGGGTCGAGACGAGCACGTGGTCGGCGCCCGGATCAACGTAGGAGCCGTGCGCGGCAGGGGCGGCGGCGGCCAGCGGTGCGGCGGCGATGATGGCTGCAGCGATGGCGGATTGGATAGCGACGGTGGCGAAAGTGCGGTTCATGGAAAACTCCTGCTGTGGGTGGATGAAGGGAGCCGGGGGTCCGGCTCTGTTGTCGTCCTTCAGTCCGGTGAAGCGCAACAACATGAACCGAACTTTCGGTGCCACGGCAGCGATCCGCCTTGCACGCGGATTACCAATTCGTAATCCAACGCGGCGCTCATTTCTGTCAGCATCCGTCTCGTGAACACACCCGCGATCACGCCATGAAGCTGCTCGTCGTCGAAGACGACAAGCGCCTGTCCGACTACCTCGTCAAGGGGCTCGGCGAGAACGGTCATGTCGTCGACGTCGCCGCCGACGGCATCGAAGGCCGGCGCCTGGCGCTGGGCGGTGAGTACGACCTGGTGCTGCTCGACGTGATGCTGCCCGGCGTCGACGGTTTTGGCGTCTTGAAGGCGCTGCGCAGCGCCAGCGGCGCGGCGGCGCACACGCCGGTGCTGATGCTGACAGCGCGCGACAAGGTCGAAGACCGCGTGCGTGGCTTGGAGGACGGCGCCGACGACTACCTCGTCAAGCCGTTTGCCTTCTCCGAACTGCTGGCGCGCATCGGCGCGTTGTCGCGCCGCGCGCCGACCAACGGCGCGACGGCGCAAGCAACGGTGGTGCAGGTCGCCGACCTCGAGGTCGATCTCGTCGCCCGCCGCGCGGTGCGCGCCGAGCAGCGCCTGGACCTGACGGCCAAGGAGTTCGCGTTGCTGGCGCTGCTGCTGCGCCGGCGCGGCCAGATCCTGTCGCGCACGACCATCGCCGAGCAGGTCTGGGACATGCACTTCGACAGCAGCACCAACGTCGTCGAGGTGGCAGTGCGCCGCCTGCGCGCCAAGATCGACGACGCGTTCGCCGTCAAGCTGCTGCACACCGAGCGCGGCATGGGCTATGTGCTGGAGGACAGGTCGTGAGCGCCGCCGGGCCGCTCCCAAGGGCTCGCTCCCGCTTGGCGGGACCGGCCGCAGGCCGTAGGGTGCCGTTATGAGCGACGAGCGCAAACCCGGCTACTCGATCGGGCGCCGGCTGTCGTTGCGGCTCGCGCTGCTGACGATGGCGATCGTCGGCTTCATTTTCTGGTGCACCTGGAATGCGGTGGCGATGCAGCTTCGAGGCAAGAACACCTATGAGATGGAGTTCCGCAGCGGTGTCATCACCAAGATGCTGACCGCCACCGCGGCCGCCGGCGACGAGAACGCGATCCGGCAGAAGATCGAGTCTTACGCAGCGATGCGTTACGGCACGCGGCTCGAGATCAAGCGCGCCGACGGCGCCCTCGTCTACCGCGACAAGGACATTGCCGCTCACATCATGTCCGAGCATGTGCGTACCAGCCGCTTCACCATCGACGCGCCGCGCGTGGCGGGCGGCAAGATCGATGGCGCTTTCAGCGCCGACTTCGCCGAGGACGAGAAAATGGGCGAGAAGTGGGCCGCCGTGCTGGTTGCCGCAACGCTGGCCTCGGGCTTGTTGATCGCGCTCGGTGCCTGGTGGCAAGTGCGGCGCGAGCTGCGGCCGCTGCACGAGCTGGCGCGGCAGACGCAGGGCATCTCGGCCGACCGGCTCGATCAGCGCCTGGCGCTGCCGGTGGCCGCGGCCGAGTTGCAGCCCTGGATCACCCAGTTCAACGCGCTGATGGACCGCCTGCAGGCGGCGATCGAACAGCTCGACGCCTTCAACGCCGACGTCGCGCACGAGATGCGCACGCCGATCGCGGCGCTGATGGGACACGTCGAGGTGGCGCTGTCGCGTGAGCGGCCGGCCGGCGAGCTGCGCGAGACGATGGCGATGTCGCTCGAAGAGATGCAGAAGCTCTCGGCGCTGGTCGACGACATGCTGTTCCTGTCGCATGCCGACCGCGGCGCCCGCGCGCGCCGCGGTGCGCAACGCAGCCTGCGCGCGCTGGCCGAGCAGGTGCTCGAGTACCACGAGATCACGCTCGAAGATGCCGGCGTCAGCGCCCGCGTCGCCGGCGACGCGCTGGCTGCGGTCGACGACGCGCTGATCCGCCGTGCGTTGTCGAACCTGCTCGCCAACGCCGCGCGCTACGCCGAAAAGGGCTCGACCGTGCTGGTGCGCATCGAGCGCCAGGACGACAGCGACAGCGCCCGCGTCGTCGTCGAGAACCGCGGCGTGCCGATCGAGGCGCACCTGCTGCCGCGTCTGTTCGACCGCTTCTTCCGCGCCGACATCGCACGCAGCGCCTGCCAGCAGCACCACGGCCTCGGTCTGGCGATCGTCGCTGCCGTGGCGCGCATGCACGGCGGGCGCACGCTGGCGGCGTCGCAGGGGGGCGTGACGAGTATCGGCTTCGAGCTGTGCTGCGAATGCATGCCCGCCGCCACGCCGCCGGATGCGCCTGCCGAGCCTTTCAGCGCCGCCGCCTCGACGCGCATGCAAACCGCGGCTTGATTCGACCAGGCCGCGATAAGGTACAGCGCATGGCGCTGTGGCGAAGCTTCTTGGTCGTGCTCATGCTGGCGTGCATCGCCACGTCGGCTGCCGCCGACCGGCCGTTCCTCGCCACCGACTCCGCCGCCGCCGAAGAAGACGACGATAACGTCTGGTCGGTCGAGTCGTGGTTGGCGCGCACCGCACGCGTGCGCACGTTGACGGTCGCGCCCGAGTACGCGTTCAACCCGACGACCTCGGTGCAGCTCGAACTGTCGCGGGCGCGCGATCGCGTCGCGCGCGAAACCGGGTACGAGGCCGACTTCGAAGTCAAGTACCTCTTCAACCACATCGCCCGCGACGGCTACGGCGTCGGCGTCATCGCCGCGCTCGGCTGGGACAAGGCCGGCAGCGCCGGCTGGCGGCGCGGCAGCGCGTCGTTGAATGTGCCGTTCACCTGGTCGTTTGCCGACCATGGCGCGGCGCTGCATGTCAACGGCGGCATCGAGAAGGCGAGCGGCGAGCGCCGCGCGTGGACGCGCTCGGCCGTGCTCGAAGGCGAGGTCGCGCGGCGCACGACCGCGTTCGGCGAATTCGCACGTGCCGGCGGTGAACGTCTGGCCCATGCCGGCGTGCGCCACTGGTTGCAGCGCGAGAAGCTCGCGCTCGATGTCTCGTGGCAGCGTGTGCGGGCGCAGGACGGCCGGGCGAGCGGCATCGTCATCGGGCTGGGCCTCTATGACCTCTAGCAGCCGGCCAACAAGCGCCATCCGACGGCGCTGACCGCAGGGCTTGCAGCGTCAGCGCTGCGCCCAGGCCGCAGAAAAGGCCTGCACGCTGGACTGGTTCACTGTCTGCTGCACCAGCGAGTCCTCGAGCGCGCGCAGTTGCGCCAGGCGCCGCCGCGTGCCCGGGTGCGTGGCGCTGTCGTGCTGCATCCCCTGGCGCGTCAGCAGCGCAAAGGCGTTGTCGAGGCCGAAGCCCAGCGTGCGCACCAATGCGTAGCCAAACGCATCGGCTTCGTGCTCGTGGCGGTGCGACAGCCCATGCGCGTCGCGGCCCAGCGCCGCGTTGGCACCGTTCGTGGCCTCGGGCCGCACCTCGCCGGGGATGTGCGTCCGGTACAGCGCCTTCAGTGTGCGCGCATGGGCCAGCCGCACGTGACCGAGTTCATGCGCCAGCAGCAAGAGCCGCTCGCCTTCGGGCAGGTCGCCGACAGCCTGACTGACCGCAATGCCGGGACGGTCCAGCAATGCTTCGGCAAAAAGACCGCCGCCCACCAGCACCAACTCCACCGATGGCATATCGGCGCCGGCCAGCGTGCACAGGCGTTGCAGGCTCTGCTGCACACGCTGCGTGGAGTTGCTGTCGGCCTCGGCCAGGGGCCGCTGCGACAAGCGCATCCTTTGCGAGCGCTCAAGCACCTGCTCGATGCTCTCAGCCGCCGCGGCGTGCAGACACGCCCCCATCAACAAGATCGCCGACCACCGCATGATGTACCTCGCTTGCCCTGAGTTGCGAGTTTCGTGCCAGTGGTTCAACCGGCACTGACGCGCAATGTGCGGCTTGCAAGGGCAAACGATGTGCTCATCAATCACGCCAAAGCATGCCGATTCGGCCGATCTGCCGCAGACGCGGGGGCAGCGTGAATTTCGGCCTGAATCAGGACTCTGGATCTGCTGCAGGGGTCACTCTGCGCTCGCGCCGAGGTCTCGAAGCGCCACGCTTGGGGCTTCGATACCTCAGCCCGAACGGTTTCTCGGCACACCGATTGCCCTCGCCACGCTTATCCGCCGCCGGCGTCAAGGAGCAGTAACCATGGACGAGGAACCAAGAGACACGGCGGAGGTGTCTCGACGGCGCTTCCTGGTCCGCAGTGCCGCCGGGGCCGCGGTTCCGGCCGCCAGTCTCGCCGCCGGGTGCGCGGTACAAGGGGCTGTTCAAGCAACGGCGCCCGTGCCGCCGGCCGTGGCCGCAGCGATGGAGCCAGCCTCGGCAATGCCGCTGACCTTACGCGTCAACGGTACCGATCACCGCTTGAACCTCGATGTGCGCACGACGCTGCTCGACACCTTGCGTGAGCACATCGGCCTGGTCGGCTCGAAGAAGGGTTGCGACCACGGCCAGTGCGGCGCCTGCACCGTGTTCGTCGGCGGCGAGCGCGTGCTTTCGTGCCTCACACTGGCCGCGCAGGCCCAGGGGCGCGAGGTCGTGACCATCGAAGGGCTGTCTGCGGGCAGCACGCTGCACCCGATGCAGCAGGCCTTCATCGACAACGATGCTTTCCAGTGCGGCTACTGCACGCCGGGCCAGTTCATGAGTGCGGTGGCTTGCGTCAACGAGGGCCGGGCATCGAGCGACAACGAGATCCGCGAGTACATGAGCGGCAACCTGTGCCGCTGCGCCGCGTACCCCAACATCGTCGCTGCCATCCGCGAGGCCGCACCGAAGATGCGGCGGGCTTCATGAGGCCGTTCACCTACAGCGCCGCGGCGGACGCGCCAGCCGCCGTGCGCGCCGCGTCGGCGAGTTCGAACGCAGCGCCGATCCATTTCCTGGCCGGCGGCACGACGATGATCGATCTGATGAAGCTCGACGTCATGCGCCCGTCGCAGCTCGTCGACATCTCGCGTCTGGCCGAGCCGCGCCTGCGCAGCATCGAGGTCAGCAGCAGCGGCCTGCGCATCGGCGCGCTGGCGACGATGCGCCAGGTGGCCGATCACCGCAGCGTCGTGCGCGACTGCCCGGTGCTGTCGCAATCGCTGTGGCTGGCGGCGTCGCAGCAGATCCGCAACATGGCCTATGTCGGCGGCAACGTCTTGCAGCGCACGCGCTGCAGCTACTTTCGCGACACCAGCTGGCCGTGCAACAAGCGCGAGCCCGGCAGCGGCTGCTCGGCGCTGGAGGGCATGAACCGCTGGCACGCCGTGCTCGGCACCTCGGCGCAATGCATCGCCAGCTACCCCGGTGACTGGGCCACGGCGCTGGTGGCGCTCGACGCCACGGTCGAGACGCTGACGCCGCGCGGGCCGCGCACGTTTCGTTTTGCCGAGTTGCACCGACTGCCCGGCAACACGCCGCACATCGAAACGCAGCTCGAGGCGGGCGAGTTGATCACCGCCTTCGTCGTGCCGGCCGCGGCCTACAACCGGCGCTCGCTGTACCTGAAGGTGCGCGACCGCGAGTCGTATGAGTTTGCGCTGGCGAGCGCGGCCGTAGCGCTGGACATGGACGGTGCCACCGTGCGCCAGGTGCGCATCGGCATCGGCGGCCCGGTGGCAGTGCCGTGGCGCGCGCTTGAAGCCGAAGCCGCGTTGACCGGCAAGCCCCTGACCGAAGCCAACGCGCTGGCTGCCGCGCGTGCCATCTTCGTCAACGCCAAGACGCACGAACACAACGCCTTTCGCGTGCCGCTGGCGCAGCAGACCTTGGTCCGCGCTCTGTTGCAAGCCCAAGCCATGGAGCTGCCGTCATGACATCCCCCGTCCCCGCCGCCCAAGCCAACATGGGCCAGCCGATCGCGCGACTGGAAGCGCGCGCCAAGGTCACCGGCGCGGCGCGTTTCGCGTCGGACATGCCACTGGCGCGACCGGCCTACGCCTACCTCGTCACGAGCACGATCGCCAAAGGGCGCATCACCGCCATCGACGAGACGGCGGCGCGCGCGGTGCCCGGGGTGCTGCACATCCTGACCCACCGCAACCGGCCGGCGGTGGTGCCGCTCAAGCATTTTTTTGCAGGTGGCTCGGCGTTGACGTCGGTGCCGCCGCTGGCCGGCGCCGAGATCGCCTACGAGGGCCAGATCGTGGCGATGGTGACGGCGGAGAGTTTCGAAGCGGCGCGCGAAGCCGCGCACCGCCTGGTGCTGCGCTACGACCGGCAGAAGCCGACAGCGTCGTTCGGCGACACGGGTGCCATCGAGCAGCGCACCGCCGACGTCATTCCGATGCGCAAGGACGTGGTGCTGGGCAATGCGCAGGCCGCGTTCGATACCGCCGCGGTTGTGCACGACGCCGAGTACGCCACCCCTGTGCAGCACCACAACTCGATGGAGCTGCTGGCGACGTCGGCGATGTGGCTCGGCGACGAGTTGACGGTGTACGAGCCGACGCAGTTCGTCTACGGGCTGCGCAGCGCACTGGCAACGCAGTTGGCGATGCCGCCGGAGAAGATCCGCATCGTCAACGACTTCGTCGGCGGGGCCTTCGGCGGCAAGGGCGCGGTCACGCAGCGCACGGCGCTGGTGGTGCTGGTGGCGAAGATGCTCGGGCGGCCGGTGAAGCTGGTGGCGACACGCGACCAGGGCTTCACGATCTCCGGCTACCGCCACGAAACCAAACACCGCGTGCGCCTGGGCGCCACGCGCGATGGCCGCTTCACCGCCTACCACCACGACCTGTGGGAGTTGAACGGCCGCGCCGATCCGTATGTCAACGGCGGCATCGAGAACTCCTCGGCGATGTATGCCTTTCCCGCCGTGATGAGCACGGCGCGCATGGTCCGCACCGACCGCAACCCGCCGATCTTCATGCGCTCGCCGGCGGAAGTGCCGGTGATGTTCGCGCTGGAGTCGGCGATCGACGAGCTGGCGGTCAAGCTGGCGATGGACCCGGTGGAGTTGCGGCGCAAGAACGACACCGACAAGAACTGGGTCACCGGCAAGCCCTACACCAGCCGCAGCCTGATGGCGTGCTACGACGCCGCCAGCCGCGCTTTCGGCTGGCAGCGCCGCAACCCGGCGCCGGGCTCGATGCGCGACGGCGACTGGCAGGTCGGCTGGGGCTGCGCCACGGCCTCCTACCCGACGCATGTCGCGCCGGCCGTGGTCCGCGTGCGCCTGGCCGCCGACGGCACGGCGCGCGTCGAGACCGCGGTGCACGATGTCGGCACCGGCGCCTACACCGTCATCGGCCAGATGGTCGCCGAGTGCTTGTCTCTACAACCCGGCAAAGTGGCGGTGGCGATCGGCGACAGCAGCCTGCCGCCGGGCCCGGTGTCGGGCGGCTCGTGCACGACGGCCAGCGCCTGCTCGGCCGTCAAACTGGCCTGCGAGCAGATCCTGGCGCGGCTGGGCGTTGCGGCCACGGCGACGCCGCAGCAACGCATGGCGGCGTTCGAGAAGGTGAAGGTCGGTGCGATCGAAGAAACCGGCCATTTCGTGCCGCCGTCGAGCCGCTCGAAGTCCACCGCCAGCCTCTACCAGGGCAGCGCCGACCTCACCGGCGGGCCCAATGCCGAGAACGCCAGCAACACGATGTTCGCCTTCGGCGCCGAGTTCGTCGAAGTGCGGGTGCATGCGCGCACGCGCGAGATCCGCGTGCCGCGCATCGTCGGTGCGTTCGCGGCCGGGCGCATCATGAACCCACGCACGGCGCACAGCCAGTTGATGGGCGGCATGATCTGGGGCATCGGCTCGGCGCTGCACGAGTTCACCGAGATCGACAAGCGCGAGGCGCGCTACATCAACGACAACCTGGCCGAGTACCTGATCCCGGTCAACGCCGACATCCGCCAGGTCGACGTGATCATGGTTCCCGAGGTCGACACACAGATCAACCCGGCCGGCGCCAAAGGCCTCGGTGAACTCTCCAACGTCGGCACCGCGGCGGCGGTGGCCAACGCGGTCTTTCACGCAACCGGCAAGCGCGTGCGCGAGTTGCCGATCACGATCGACAAGTTGATCGCTCCGGGCACTGCGTAGCGCGTGCTGGCGCGACAGCACAGGCGGCGTCAGCCGAGCTTGCCCAGCGTG
>JANNJX010000537.1:0-3745 GCA_031396005.1 Burkholderiales bacterium | reverse complement strand
GATTTCCCACGACAGTTGCTGCACGTCGGCGCCGGCCGCTGCGCACAACGCAGGCTGCCGGCGCAGGGCATTGAGCTGCTCGACGGCGCGCTGCATCTGCTGCTCGTCGATGCAGGGCTCGAGCGTGCCGCTGTCGGTCTGCGCGGTCGTGGCTGCGCCGAAGACCGCCGCCGCCACGGCCAGCGCGCGCCAGCGACGGCGGCTCGTGCGTGACAGTGGCGAGGACGGCATGCATGGATTGTCGAAACGCGCATGCGCCTGCGCGAACGATGCAAGTCACGTTCATGCACCGCTAAAGGTGTCCGCTTGTGTCCTCCGTCAGCCGTCGCGCGCCAGCAGCGGCGCCAGGAAGCGCGCGGTGTGACTTTGTGCATGCGCCGCCACCTGCTCGGGCGTGCCGGCCACCACCAACTCGCCGCCGCCGCCGCCGCCTTCGGGGCCCATGTCGATCACCCAGTCGGCCGTCTTGATGACGTCGAGGTTGTGCTCGATGACGACGATCGTGTTGCCGGCGTCGCGCAGTTGGTGCAGCACCTGAAGCAGCAGTTCGATATCGGCGAAATGCAGGCCGGTGGTCGGCTCGTCCAAGATGTAGAGCGTGCGGCCGGTGTCGCGTTTGCTCAATTCGAGCGCGAGTTTCACCCGCTGCGCTTCGCCGCCCGACAGCGTGGTCGCGCTCTGGCCGAGCGTGATGTAGCCCAGGCCGACGTCGAGCAGCGTCTGCAGCTTGCGCGCGATGTTCGGCACCGCCGAGAAAAACGCATGCGCGTCTTCGACGGTGAGCTTGAGCACTTCGGTGATGTGCTTGCCCTTGTAGAGGATCTCCAGCGTCTCGCGGTTGTAGCGGCTGCCATGGCAGGTGTCGCAGGGCACGTACACGTCGGGCAGGAAATGCATTTCGACCTTGATCACGCCGTCGCCCTGGCAGGCTTCGCAGCGGCCGCCCGCCACGTTGAACGAGAAGCGGCCCGGGCCGTAGCCGCGTTCGCGCGCCGCCGGTACGTCGGCGAAGAGTTCGCGGATCGGCGTGAACAGCCCCGTGTAGGTGGCCGGGTTGCTGCGCGGCGTGCGGCCGATCGGGCTTTGATCGACGTTGATCACTTTGTCGAAGGCATCGAGGCCGTCGATGCCGTCGTGCGGCGCCGGCTCGGCATGGCTTTGGTAGAGCTTCTTCGCCACCGCCGCGTACAGCGTGTCGTTGACCAGCGTGCTCTTGCCCGAGCCCGAGACGCCGCTGACGCAGGTGAACAGGCCGACCGGGATTTCGACGTTGACGTTCTTCAGGTTGTTGCCACGCGCGCCGCGGATCGTCAGCAGCTGCGGATCGGTGCTGGCGGCGAGCGTGGTCCGCGTCTTCGGCAACGGGATGCGCAGCACGCCGCCGAGATAGCGGCCGGTGAGTGATTCAGCGTTGGCCGCGACTTCGTCCGGCGTGCCCTGCGCCATCACCCGCCCGCCGTGCACCCCCGCGCCCGGGCCGAGATCGACCACGTGATCGGCGGCGCGGATCATGTCTTCGTCATGCTCGACGACGAGCACGCTGTTGCCGATGTCGCGCAAGTGACGCAGCGTGCCGATCAGGCGCTCGTTGTCGCGCTGGTGCAGGCCGATGCTCGGCTCGTCGAGCACGTACATCACGCCGGTCAGGCCCGAACCGATCTGCGAGGCCAGGCGGATGCGCTGCGCCTCACCGCCGGACAGCGTGTCGGCGCTGCGTTCGAGACTGAGGTACGACAGACCGACATCGTTCAGGAACTTCAGCCGCGAGCGGATCTCGCGCATCACCTTCTCGCCAATGTCGGCCTTGTTGCCGACCAGGTGCAGGTCGTCGAAATGCGCCTGGCATTGCGCCAGCGTCAGATGCTCGGCCTCGAAGATCGCCAGGCCGCGCAGCGCCGGGTCGCCGCCTTGCAGGAACACATGCCGCGCCTCGCGCCGCAGCCGCGTGCCGGCGCACGCCGGGCATGGCTTGGCCGATTGCAGGCGCGCCAGGTCTTCGCGCACCGCCGCCGAATCGGTCTCGCGCCAGCGGCGCTCGAAGTTCGGCAGCAGGCCTTCGAACGGATGCCAGCGCTTGATCGCGCGCCGCTTGCCTGCCGCCCCGTCGGCCGTGTAGACGAATCCGATCTCGGTCTTGCCGCTGCCGTGCAGCAGCGTTTGCTGATGCTCCTTGGCCAACTGCTCGAACGGCGTGTCAAGGTCGAATCCGTAATGCTTGGCGACGCTCTCCAGCAAACCGAAGCTGTAGCTGTTGCGCTTGTCCCAGCCCTTGACGGCGCCGCTGGCCAGGCTGAGCGTGGGGAATGCCACCACACGTTCGGCGTCGAACACCGTCACCTGACCGAGTCCGTCGCAGCTCGGGCAGGCGCCGACGGGTGAGTTGAACGAAAACAGGCGTGGCTCCAGTTCGGGCAGCGAGTAGCTGCACACCGGGCAGCCGAACTTGCTGGAGAACAGGTGCTCCTTGCCGCTGTCGAGTTCGAGCGCGATCGCGCGACCGTCGGCGATGCGCATCGCGGCTTCAAAGCTCTCGGCCAGACGCTGTTGGAGGTCGGGCTTCGTGCGCACGCGGTCGATGACGACGTCGATGTCGTGCTTCTCGGTCTTCTTCAGCACCGGCAGCGCATCGGCCTCGACCACCGCGCCATCGACGCGAAAGCGCACGTAGCCCTGGGCCTGCATGGCGGCCAGCAGGTCGGCGAACTCGCCCTTGCGGTCGCGCACCGCGGGCGCGAGCACGGCGAGCTTGCTGTCTTCGGGCAGCGCGAGCACGGCATCGACCATCTGCGCCACCGACTGCGCGGCCAGTGGCAGATCGTGATCGGGGCAGTACGGCGTGCCGGCGCGGGCGTAGAGCAGGCGCAGGTAGTCGTGGATCTCGGTGATCGTGCCGACGGTCGAGCGCGGGTTGTGCGAGGTCGCCTTCTGCTCGATGCTGATGGCGGGCGACAAGCCTTCGATGACATCCACATCGGGTTTGTCCATCAACTGCAGGAACTGGCGCGCGTAGGCCGACAGGCTCTCGACATAGCGCACTGGCCCTCGGCATACAGCGTGTCGAAGGCCAGGCTCGATTTGCCCGAGCCCGACAACCCGGTGATCACGACGAGGGCGTGCTTCGGGATGTCGAGGTCGATGTTCTTCAGGTTGTGGGTGCGGGCCCCGCGCACGCGCAGCGTGCGCGTTTCGGCGATCGGCACCTTCAACTGCGGAGCTTCTGGCGGCATGGCCGGTCCCGTGAGGTCAGCCGGGCATTATCGGCAGGGCCGCTACCAGCGCGCTGCCTCGGCGATCCAGGCCTCGCGTTGGGCGGCGCTGATCGGCGCGCGCCAGCAGGCGCTGCGGTCGGCTGGGCACCACCAGACGCTGTCTTCGGCAAGGTCGATCGACGCGATGGTCCGCCCCGCCGCCCGCAGCGTCAGCGCCGGCCCCGGCGTCAGCGTCGACGCGTTGGCGCGTGTCGGCAGCGCTGGCTGCCACGACCCGGCCGTTGCTTGCCGCAATTGCGCCCACCAAACGGCCTGTGCCAGGCCATGTGCCAGCGTGCGGCCGGCGTTCGACCAGGTGGCGTCGCCGCTGGCCAACAGCGTGTCGATGCGCGCCAGCGGGTCGGCAACGGCGGCGGCGTTGCTGGCGGCTGCCAACGCCTGGCGCGACGACGACTCGAGTGCAGGCGCCGGCGCCGCAGCCGCGCGCGGCCGGCCCGCCTTGGCCGCGTTCGCGGTGTCGACGCCGGCGGTGGTGT
>JANNJX010000488.1:0-3231 GCA_031396005.1 Burkholderiales bacterium | reverse complement strand
GCAAAAGTTCGCGGGCCAGTTGGTTGTCGGCTAACAGCCGCTGAACTTCGCTTCGTTCAGGACGCAAACGCCATGCAGGCCTGGCCGTTGAAGCGCGCCAGGCCGCCGACGATCGACAGGTCGTCGGCAAACGCGCGGTCGCCATGCAGTTCGTGGAAGTCGGTGAACACCTCGGCCACATAGTCCAGCGTGTAAGGCCGCTGCGGATGGCGCGCGATCTGCGTCACCTGCCAGGGCGACAGGCGGCTGTAGATTTCCTTGGTGAGCTGCTGGCTCTTCTCGTCGAGGCGGCCGATCTCTTCGGAGATATCGACGGCCGACTCGTTCTGCACGTAGCGCAGCTCTTCGATCTTGGCGTCGAGCTCGGCGATCGGCTGCTCGAACTCGAGGAAGTGTCGTTTGCTCATGGTGTTCAGTATTCCACTGGCAACGGATCGAGACTGCGCCAGATATACCACGTGGCGACCGAGCGGTACGGCGCCCAGGCATCACCGACTTCGCGCGCTTCGACGCGCGTCACCGGCTCGCCGCTGAAATAGTTGACGCTGATGCCCTTGATCAGGCCCAGGTCATCGACCGGCAGCACGTTGGGGCGCATCAGGTGAAAGATCAGGAACATCTCGGCCGTCCAGCGGCCGATGCCGCGGATGGCAATCAACTCTTCGATGATCGCCTCGTCGTCCATCTGCTGCCACTGGCGCACATGGACCGTGCCTTCGTCGAAGTGCGTCGCGAGATCCTTGAGGTACTCCACTTTGCGCGCCGACAAACCGGCGCCGCGCATCGTGTCTTTCCTGAGTTTCATCACGTCGGCCGGCGGCAGCTTGGTCGTCGAGCCATCGACCAGCAGCGCGAAACGGTCCCACACCGCCTGTGCGGCCTTGACTGAAATCTGCTGGCCGACGATCGAACGCGCAAGTGTCGTGAAAGCGTCGCCGCGGCTTTGCAGGCGCGCCTCGCCGAACTGCGGGATCAACTTCTTCATCACACGGTCGCGGCGCGCGAGGTGCTTGCAGGCTTCGTCCCAATACGTCGGTGTGACTTCGATGGTCTTCACCATCTCAGGCTTTCACCCACGTCGTGCCTTGCGCCGAGTCCTTCAACTCGACGCCTTGCGTTGCGAGTTCCTTGCGGATGCGGTCGGCCTCGGCATAGTTCTTCGCAGCTTTCGCGGCATTGCGCGCAGCGATGGCCACTTCGATGGCCGGTGCATCGAGCCCGCCTTGCATGTAGGCGCTAGGCACTTGTTGCAGCACACCGAGCACGCCACCCAGATGACGCAGCAACGCGGCGGTGTCGGGCGAGCGCGTGCGGTTCAACTCGTTGGCCAGATCGAACAGCGCGGCCAGCGCCAGCGGCGTGTTGAAGTCTTCGTTCATGGCCGCTTGGAAGGCCGCAGCTTGCGGCTGCGACCAATCGAGCGGCGCAGACGACGGCGTCACGCCCTCCAGCGCCGTGTACAGCCGGCGCAGCGCGCTGCGCGCGTCTTCCAGATGCGCATCGCTGAAGTTGAAGGGGCTGCGGTACTGCGTGCGCAGCATGAAGAAGCGCAGCGTCTCGCCGTCGAACTTGGCCAGCACATCGCGAATGGTGAAGAAGTTGCCCAACGACTTGGACATCTTCTCGTTGTCGACATTGAGAAAGCCGTTGTGCAGCCAGTAGCGCGCAAAGGTGCCACCGCTGGCTCCTTCACTCTGCGCGATCTCGTTTTCGTGGTGCGGGAAGATCAGGTCCATCCCACCGCCGTGGATGTCGAACGGCTCACCGAGCAGCGCGGCGCTCATCGCCGAGCATTCGATGTGCCAGCCGGGTCGGCCAGGGCCGTAGTGACTCGGGTACTTCGCGTCCTCGGGCTCGGTGGGCTTGGCCGACTTCCACATCACGAAGTCGAGCGGGTCTTGTTTGCCGTCGAGCACGGCCACGCGCTCGCCGGCGCGCAACTCGTCGAGGCTCTTGCCACTCAGCTTGCCGTAGCCAGGCTGCTTGCGCACCGAGAAGTTCACATCGCCATTGGGCACCTGGTACGCGAGGCCTTTGCCTTGCAGCGTTTCGATCAGGCCGAGCATCGCGGGCACGTGTTCGGTGGCGCGCGGCTCGTGCGTCGGTTTCTGGATGCCGACGGCATCGAGATCCTGGTGCATCGCCGCGATCATCTCGTCGGTGAGGGCGCGGATCGTCATGCCGCGTTCGAGCGCGCGCTTGATGATCTTGTCGTCGATGTCGGTGATGTTGCGCACGTAGGTGACGTCGAAGCCTTGCGCGCGCAGCCAGCGCTGCACCACGTCGAACGCCATCATCATGCGCAGATGACCCATGTGGCACAGGTCGTAGACAGTGATGCCGCACACGTACAGACCCACTTTTCCGGCGCGGATCGGGTGAAACTCCTCCAGCGAGCGCGTCAATGTGTTGTGCAGTCGGAGCGTCATCGGTCGATACAAAGAAAGCGGCCTCGGTACCGCTGGGGGCTGCGAGGCCGCTCGATAGAATGCGCAAAATCAGTATAGCGGGCGCACTCGCTGCGCCACAGGAGACGTGAACCCATGAAAACCCGCCTTGCCGCCCTGCTCACTGCCGCGGTGCTGTGCGCGCCCGCATTTGCGCAACAGAAAGTGAAGATCGCCACCAGCCTGGGCGACGTCGTGATCGAAATTGATGCGGCGAAGGCGCCGAAGTCGGCCGACAACTTCTTGCAGTACGTCAAGGCCGGCCATTACGACGGCACGATCTTCCACCGCGTGATCGAAGACTTCATGATCCAGGGCGGCGGCATGAAGCCCGACATGAAGGAGAAGCCGGTGCGTGCGCCGATTCCGCTCGAGTCGCGCACGGGCCTTTCCAACACGCGCGGCACGGTGTCGATGGCGCGCACGCCGGATCCGAACTCGGCGACCGCGCAGTTCTTCATCAACGTCAAGGACAACACCTTCCTCGACCAACCGAACTCGCGCGACGGCAACGGTTATGCGGTGTTCGGCAAAGTCGTCTCCGGCATGGACGTGGTCGACAAGATCCGCGCCGTTCCCGTCGCCGACAAAGGCGGCCTTCAGAATGTGCCGGCCACGCCGGTGCTGATCAAAAAAGCATCCTTGGAGAAATGAGATGACGAAGACGGTTGAAATGGTCACCAGCGCCGGCACGATGCGCATCGAACTCGACGACGCCAAAGCGCCCGCCTCGGTGGCCAACTTTCTGGCTTACGCGGCCAAGGGCCATTACGCCGACACGGTG
>JANNJX010000430.1:0-3153 GCA_031396005.1 Burkholderiales bacterium | reverse complement strand
CGCTTCGCCGCCTTCTTGGCGGCCGGTTTCTTCGCAGCGGCCTTCTTCGCCGGTGCCTTCTTCTTCGCAGTTGCCATTTCGATCTCCTTGATCAAGTTGCAAAGAGCACCGCATTGATCGAGCTCGACCTTTGCGGCGATTCACCACCCGGGGTTTGTCCAGCCCTTCGGCTGTTGTCCCGATGCGGTGAACGGGGGTGCAGTGATTGGCTTCGGCTCTTGTGCGATCGCCTGGATTCAGACTCTCGCCGGCTTCATGTCACCCACTGCGGGTTCTTGATCTCTTACTTGGAGCTGCAGATTCTGCGACCTGCGCACCCACTCAACAAATCTTCAACATTCGATTCAACATCAATCCTGGATCATTCCCACGACAGCGCGCCACCAGACTGGTACTCGATCACGCGTGTCTCGAAAAAGTTGCGTTCCTTCTTCAGATCGATCATCTCGCTCATCCACGGGAACGGGTTCTCTTCGTTCGGGAAAAGCTCTTCGAGGCCGATCTGCGTGGCGCGCCGGTTAGCGATGTAGCGCAGGTAGCCCTTGAACATCGAGGCATTCATGCCGAGCACGCCGCGCGGCATGGTGTCTTCGGCGTAGCGGTACTCGAGCTCGACGGCCTTCAAGAACAAAGCCTTGATCTCGGCCTTGAACGCGCTCGTCCAAAGCTGCGGGTTCTCGAGCTTGATCTGGTTGATCAGGTCGATGCCGAAGTTGCAGTGCATCGACTCGTCGCGCAGGATGTACTGGTACTGCTCGGCCGCGCCGGTCATCTTGTTCTGCCGGCCGAGCGCCAGGATCTGCGTGAAGCCGACATAGAAGAACAGGCCTTCCATCAAGCATGCAAAGACGATCAGGCTCTTGAGCAGCGTCTGGTCGGTCTCGGGCGTGCCGGTGTGGAAATGCGGGTCGCTGATGGCCTCGATGAACGGGATCAGGAACTGGTCCTTCTCGCGGATCGACGAGACCTCGTTGTAGGCGTTGAAGATCTCGCTCTCGTCCAGGCCGAGCGACTCGACGATGTACTGATAAGCGTGGGTGTGGATCGCCTCTTCGAACGCCTGGCGCAGCAGGAACTGCCGGCACTCGGGCGCCGTGATGTGGCGGTAGGTGCCGAGCACGATGTTGTTGGCGGCCAGCGAATCAGCAGTGACGAAGAAGCCGAGGTTGCGCTTGATGATGCGGCGCTCGTCGTCGGTCAGGCCGTTCGGATCCTTCCACGTCGCGATGTCGCGCGACATGTTGACCTCTTGCGGCATCCAATGATTCGCACAGGTGGCGAGGTACTTCTCCCAGGCCCACTTGTATTTGAACGGCACCAACTGATTGACGTCGGTCTGGCCGTTGATGATGCGTTTGTCGGCCGCCGACACGCGACGTGTGCTCGCGGCCGCAATGGTGGCTTGCGGCTTGGCTTCGACAGTGAGAGCAGATGATGCTGCCGGGGAGCGCGATTCAATGACCGAAGTCATCAACGCTGGCTCCTGCGGAAGGCTCGCGGAGCGCGGTTGCGGCGTCATCTTGCTGTGGATGTTTTCTTCCCAGACCAACATGTGTTCGGGTACTTCCTATGGCAAAGAATTATGTGAGTGTTGCGCGCGAACACCAAGCACTTCTTGACATTCTCGCGCTCGCGTTGTTGCGCTCACGCATCGTGAATGAGCGTCTTCTTCATCACTGACACGCTTCGCAAGTTGGATCGTCGACGCCGCAAAATTTGACGTCTGTCGATGGCGTGTCACTCAGTTGCGCGCGTGCCTGCGCTGCGGCCGCATCGAGCGCGGACATCGCTGCGCCGCCCGAGCTCACCGCGTTGTGGCGACTCTTCGTCACCGTGCTCATCTCGACATGCGTCGCCGCTTTCGTGCGCAGGTAATACGTCGTCTTCAGGCCGCGCAGCCAGGCGAGCTTGTAGGTGTCGTCGAGCTTCTTGCCGGATGCGCCGGCGATGTAGATGTTGAGCGACTGCGCCTGATCGATCCACTTCTGGCGCCGCGACGCCGCCTCGACCAACCACGGCGCCTCGATCTCGAAGGCCGTGGCGTAGAGCGCCTTCAGCGACTCGGGCACGCGGTCGATCGGCCGCAGCGAGCCTTCGTAATGCTTCAGGTCCATCACCATCACGTCGTCCCACAGGCCGAGCGCTTTGAGGTCGCGCACGAGGTACTCATTGACGACGGTGAACTCGCCCGACAGGTTCGACTTGACCGACAGGTTGCCGAAGCTCGGCTCGATCGACGCATCGACGCCGATGATGTTGGAGATGGTGGCTGTCGGCGCAATGGCCACGCAGTTGCTGTTGCGCATGCCGTGCTCTGAAATGTGGGCGCGCAGCAGCTTCCAATCGAGCGTTGCGGAGTCGTTGACTTCAACGTAGCCGCCGCGCTACTCGGCCAACAGCTTCAGCGAGTCCTGAGGCAGGATGCCGCGGTCCCACAGCGAGCCGGGGTAGCTGGAGTAACGGCCGCGCTCGGCTGCGAGCTCGGTCGAGGCGAAGTAGGCGTGGTAGCAGACCGCCTCCATCGAACGGTCGGCGAACTCGACCGCTTCATTGCTCGCGTACGGCAGCTTCAACTGGTACAGGCAATCCTGAAAGCCCATGATGCCCAGGCCGACCGGTCGATGGCGCAGGTTCGAGTCGCGCGCTTTCTTGACGGCGTAGTAGTTGATGTCGATGACGTTGTCGAGCATGCGCATCGCCGTGGCGATGGTCTTCTTCAACTTCACCTGATCGATGGCACCGTCTTTCAGGTGATGAACCAGATTGACCGAGCCGAGGTTGCAAACGGCGATCTCGCTCTCGTTGGTGTTGAGGGTGATCTCGGTGCACAGGTTCGACGAATGGACGACACCGACATGCTGCTGCGGGCTGCGCACATTGCAGGCGTCCTTGAACGTGATCCACGGATGCCCGGTCTCGAACAGCATCGACAGCATCTTGCGCCAAAGATCCTTGGCCGGCATGCGTTTGAAGAGCTTCAACTCGCCGCGGTCCGCCTTGGCTTCGTACGCGCTGTAAGCCACTTCGAAATCCTTGCCGAACTTGTCGTGCAGGTCGGGGCAGTTCGACGGCGAGAACAAGGTCCAATCGCCGCCGTCCATGACGCGGCGCATGAACAAGTCCGGAATCCAGTTCGCGGTGTTCATGTCGTGC
>JANNJX010000422.1:0-6538 GCA_031396005.1 Burkholderiales bacterium | reverse complement strand
TGTCGAGGGTCACGCTGGGCCTTGGTGATTGATTGCTGCAATGCAGCATAGTGCACCAGAGCGACCGACGCCGCGTACGCCGCACGGACGAATGCCGGTAGGACAGGCCTTACGCGGAAACACCCGCGCCGACGATGCACTCCGTGCTTGACGCGCCGGGCTCGCTGCTTGCCCTGGAGCGCCGGCGTGACGTCACGCGTCTGATCGAAGAGAAGCCATGTCGACGATTCCGAGCCTTTCCAACCCTTGCGTCGAGCAAGCACCGTGATCGCTGCCATCGTTCCCGCGCACAACGAAGCCGAGCACATCGGCGCCTGCGTTTCGTCACTGCGCGTCGCGGCGCGCAACCGACGACTGAACGGCGAAGAGGTGATGGTGATCGTCGTTGCCGACGACTGCACCGACACCACCGGCGCCATGGCGCGCCTGTCCGGCGCCGTCGTGGTGTCGGTGCAGGCGCGCAACGTCGGCAGCGCCCGCGCGGCCGGCGCTGAGGTCGCACTCGACGCCGGCGCACGCTGGTTGTCGTTCACCGATGCCGACAGCGTCGTCGGCGCCGACTGGCTGGCCGAGCAACTGGCGCTGGGCAGCGATGCCGTCTGCGGCACGGTGGCCGTTCGCCACTGGGGCGCTTACGGTGAGCGAATGCAGCAGCATTACGAGCGCACCTACCGCGACGCCGACGGCCACCAGCACATCCACGGCGCCAACCTCGGCGTCAGCGCCGAGGCTTACCGGCGAGCCGGCGGCTTCCAGCCCCTGACGTCGAGCGAGGACGTGGCGCTCGTCGAGGCGCTGCGCAACGCCGGCGCGCGCATCGCATGGTCGGCCCGGCCGCGCGTGGAAACGAGCGCGCGCCGGGCCTTTCGTGCGCCGCTCGGATTCGGCGCGACGCTGCTTCGCATCCACGAGGGCAACCTGCACGTCGGCGCGAGCGCAGCCTGATGAACGCGCGCCACCACCCCCTGCTGCTGCCCGATCTGCAACGCCGGCTCGCCGGTCTCGACCCGCAGCACGACGCGGCGGGCTGGTTGCAGGCGCTGGTGGCCGACGGCCTCGACGTGCTGCCGGCGCCGGGCGGCGGCTGCACGTTGCAGCGCTGGCAGGCCCTGTCAGCGGTTGCGACGCGCGATCTGTCGCTGGCCAAACTCTACGAAGGCCACACCGACGCGCTGGCCATCTTCGACGAACTGCGCCACCCGTCGCCGCCGCCGCCGCTGTCCCTGTGGGGGGTGTGGGCGGCCGAGGCGCCGGGCGAGCGTGTGCTGATCGACGCCGACGGCGCCGACAGCAGCGCGCAGGTCCGCTTGAGCGGCCTCAAGCGTTGGTGCTCCGGTGCGCAGTCCGTCAGTCATGGCTTGCTGACGGCGTGGCACGCCGACGGGCGCGGCCCGCAACTGGTGGCGGTGGCCGTGCGACAGCCAGAGGTCGGCGTGCACAGCGACGCGTGGCAGGCGGTGGGCATGGGCGGCAGCGCCAGCGTCGACGTGGCATTCGATGGCGCGCACGCTGACTTGGTCGGCCGGCCCGGCGAGTATCTGAACCGGCCGGGTTTCTGGCAGGGCGGCGCGGGCATTGCCGCCTGTTGGCATGGCGGGGCCTTGTTCCTCGCCTCGGTATTGCGCGAGGCGGTGGCGCAGGCGCGCGAGCCGGCAGCCGGCGCTGCGCCGCCCTCGTTCAGGCACGCCGCGCTCGGCCGCATCGACACCGAAATGGCGGCCACCGCCGCGCTGTTGCGCCAGGCCGCGCGCTGGATCGACGAGCACCCGCGCGACGACGCGGCCGAGATGGCGCTGCGGGTGCGGCTGCGCGCCGAGGGCGCGGCCAAGTCGGTGCTCGATGCCGCCGGCAGCGCGTTGGGAGCGACGCCGTTCTGTCGCGACGCGCGATTCGCGCGCATGGCAGCGGACCTGCCGGTGTTCATCCGGCAAAGCCATGGCGAGCGCGACTTTGCTGCCCTGGGCGCGCGGGTTGCGGACGGCACGGCGGCATGGGCGCTGTGAATTCCGCCGGCGCTGCTGCGGGCCGGGCGATCCGAGACCGGGGCACGCCGGAGGCCGTCTGGCGAAACTGGTTGCGCACGCAATCGTTCGCGCAGCAATCGCTGGCGGCGTTGCTCGGTGAGTGCGAGCGCGTGGTGGTGGTGGCACCGCACCCGGACGACGAAGTCCTGGGCAGCGGCGGCTTGCTAGCCATGCAGGCCGAGCGTGGCGGCAAGACGCTCGTCGTCGGCCTGACCGATGGCGAGCAGAGCCATGCATCGGTGCCTGAATGCGATCACGGCGCCTTGGCGGCGCAACGCGCAGCCGAGCGTCTGGAGGGCGCCAGACGGCTAGGCTTGGCCTGCGCCGACGTGCTGCCGATGCGTCTGCCCGACACGGCGCTCGGCGCGCACGCGCACCGCCTGGTGATGCGCCTGCAGTCGTTGCTGACGCCGGCCGATCTGGTGGTCAGCACCTGGCGTCACGACGGCCACCCCGATCACGATGCCGCCGGCCTGGCGGCTGCGCGTGCGTGCGCGCTCGTCGGCTGCCGGCTTCTCGAAGCGCCGGTGTGGATGTGGAACTGGGCCAGCCCGGGTGATGCGCGCGTGCCGTGGCAGCGCATGGTCGAGCTGCCGCTGACCCTGCACGCGCAGGCGGCCAAGCACGACGCGCTGGCAGCGCACGCCAGCCAACTGAGTGCGCGCAGCCCGTCGCTCGGCCCGGTGCTGGACGACGAGATGCGCGCGCTGGCGACCCAGCCCAGCGAGTACTTTCTGCGATGAGCACGCCGCGCACCATGCTGCACACCACCGAACATTTCGACTCGATGTACAGCGCCAGCGACGATCCGTGGCACTTCAAGACCCGTTGGTACGAAGCGCGCAAGCGGGAGCTGACGCTGGCCTGCCTGCCCGCGGCGCATTTCGCCAGCGCCTACGAGCCCGGTTGCGCCGGCGGCGATCTGTCGCTCGCGCTGGCGCCGCGATGTCATCGGCTGTTGATCTCGGACGGAGCGCCCAAGGCGGTTCAGGCAGCGCGGGCACGCACGTCGGGGCTGGCCCACGTCGAGGTGCGCCAGGCCTGGCTGCCCGATGAGTGGCCCGACGAACACTTCGATCTGATCGTGCTCAGCGAGGTGGCGTATTACCTCGACGGGCCGGCGCTTGACCGGCTGGCCGAGTGCATGCGCGCGTCGCTGTTGCCGCAGGCCACGCTGCTGGCGTGCCACTGGCGGCAGCCGATCGAAGGTTGTGCGATGTCGGGCGACGAGATCCACCGGCGCCTGGCGCAGCGGCTGGCGTTGCCGCTGTTGTGCAGCTACGCCGACGGCGACGTGCGGCTCGATCTGTGGTCATCGGACGAGCGCTCCGTTGCCGAGCGCGAGGGCTTCAAGGGCGCGCGTGCCTGAGCCAGCCAGACCGCACGAGGACCCGATGCCGGGCCCGCTGATTGCCCTGCCCTGCGTTCCCTCACCCCACCGTCAGGAGACGACACCATGGCAGCAGACAACACCCCTTATGTGACCGGCCTGTTCCCGGACCGTGACAGCGCCGAGCGCGCGTACCAGGAAGCGATCGACCGCGGCTACGACAAAGGCGACATGAACGTCGTCATGTCGGACGACACGCGCAAACGCCACTTCTCCGGCGATGACGGCGGCGCCGTCGGCGGCCGCCAGACCGAACTCGGCACCAAGGCCGCCGAGGGCGCCGGCATCGGCGCGGGCATCGGCGGCACCCTCGGCGCCATCGCCGCGGCCGTGGCCGCCGTCGGCACCAGCATCGCCCTGCCCGGCCTCGGCCTGGTCATCGCCGGCCCGATTGCGGCAGCACTTGCCGGCGCGGGTGCAGGCGGCGCGGCGGGCACGCTGGTCGGCGCGCTGGTCGGCTGGAACATCCCGGAAGAACGCGTCAAGGAATACGAAGACGGTATTCGCGAAGGCGGCATCCTGATGGGCGTGCGCCCGCGCTCCGGCGATGACGCCAGCCACCTCGAAGACCGTTGGCGCAGTGCCAGCGGCACGCGCGTGACGAGCTGAAGCCCACCTCTGGCCGGCGCGCCGCGCGCCGGCCCTCCCCACTTCATCGAATGGAGAAACCATGTCAGAAATTTCGAGCCTGTCCGATCTGTACATCGACGAACTCAAGGACCTGTGGTCGGCCAACGACCAGATGGCCCGCGTGCTGAAGAAGATGGCGCCCAAGGCGACCAATCCGAAGCTGAAGAAGATGCTCGACGCATCGCAGGCCGGCATCGCAGATCACACCAACCTGCTCAAAGCGCTGATCGCCAACCAGGACGAGAAAGTGTCCAAGGAACATTGCAAAGGCATGGAGGGCCTGGTCGCCGAGGCCGTCAAGCACACCATCGACGACGCGCCGAAGAAGGGCGCCGTTCTGGACGCGTCGATCATCGCCCAGTACCAGCGCATGACGCACTACGGCCTGACCGGGTTCGGCACGGTGGCGGCGTTCTCCAAGGCGCTCAAGTTCGACGACGACAACAAGCAACTCAAAGCTGCCGTCAAGGACATGTACAAGTCCGACGAGCTGATGACCGAGCTGGCCGAAGCCGCTGTCAACGAAGACGCCGCCGACGAGTGACGTCAAATGGCGCCACCGGCATTTGCCGGTGGCGCCATTGTCGACAACCGAAGGTTACTGACCGAAGCGCGCCCGGGCCGAGGCGACACAGCTGTCCTTGGCGTTGCCGCTCATGGCGTCGCAACGCTCGCTGGCGAGTTTGTAGTCGGCCTTGTTCTTCGTCTCCGCAGCGTCGTTGCGCGCCTCGGTGGTGGACTTCTTCAGTTTGGCGTCGGCCTTGGCTTTGTCGCGATCGGCCTTGGCTTTGGCAACGCAAACGTCTTTCGCATTGCCGGCCTGGTCGTCGCACATCTCCTTGGCCACCTCGTAACCCGCCTCATAGCGCGCCTCGGCGAGCTTGTTCATGTCCTTGGCGTCGCCGCTGCGCTGATGCTGGAGGTGTGCCAGCGCGACCTTCTCCTTGCCCTTGGCCGTCTCGACGCAGATGTCCTTGGCGTTGCCGCTCATCTGGGCGCAGGCGTCGCGCTCTGCCTTGTAGGTGGTCTTCACGTCCTTGCTCGCGCTGTCGTACACGGCAGGCGAAATGTTGGCGGCGCCGGCGGCGGCGCAGACGAGGCCTGTTGAAACGACACAAGCGGCGCGAACGATGGACAGACGAAAGTTCATGGTGTGTCTCCTGACGAGTTGAATGAGGGAGCTCTGCACACTCTAGAACTGCACCCCGCAGCACCGCGTCGGATCGCTGCCCATCGGCCCGTAGGACAAAACCCTTGCAGCAGCGCTCGAGTTTTGGTGACGCTAAAGCTGCGCGCCGAGCAACGACGCGAGCTGCTCGCGCAACTTCTCGCCCCACGGCCGCGCTTGCCACTGCGCATGGGTGATCGGCCGCGCCAGCGCCAGGTCGGCCTCGAAGGTGGCCGTCTGCTGCGCGGCAAACCCGGCATCGAGGATGTTCAGCGTGGCTTCGTCGTTCAAGCGGAAAGAACGGTTGTCGAAATTGGTCGATCCCACCGACACCAGCAGGTTGTCGACGATCAGCACCTTGCAGTGGTACATCGTCGGCGCGTACTCGGCGATCAGCGCGCCGGCTTCGAGCAGCGGGCCCCAGCGCGAGCGCGAGGCGCTCTGCACCAGGTCGCTGTCCATGTGCTCGCCGGGCACGACGATGCGCAGCCTGACGCCGCGCTTCATCGCCGCCACCAGCGCCGCGCTGGTCAGCTCGTCGGGCACGAAATACGCAGCCGACAGATCGATCGAGCGCGAGGCCGCGGTGATCGACAGCAGGTACATCAGTTGCATGCTCTCGCTGCCGCCGCTGGGCGAGCTGCTGAACATCTGCGACCACACCTTGCCGGCGGGCTTGCCCGCCTGAAAGTACGCCGGCCCATGCAGCACGTCGCCACTGACCTTGATCCAGTTGTCGATGAACACGGCCTGCATCTGCGCCACCACCGGCCCCTCGACTTCGAAGTGGCTGTCTCGCCAATGCTGCGGGTCTTGCGCCCGCCCGGTCCATTCCGGCGCGATGCCGACGCCGCCGGTGAAGGCGATGCGGCCATCGGCGACCAGCAGCTTGCGGTGCGTGCGGTTGTTCATGCGGCCGAGATTCGACCAGTGCGGCGGATGAAAGCGGTGCAGTTGCACGCCGTCAGCGATCATCTGGTCGAGCAGGCTCTGCTCGGCCTTGGCGCTGCCCACCCAGTCGAGCAGCACATGCACCTTGACGCCGTTGCGCGCGCGCTCGGCCAGCGCCGCGGCGAACTCGGCGCCGATCTCGCCGGACCAGTAGATGTAGGTCTCGAAGGTGATCGATGTCTTGGCGCCGCGGATCGCCGCCAGCATCGCCGGGAAGATCTGATCGCCGTTCTGCAACGCCTTGACCCGGTTGCCCGGCAGAAACGGCGGGCCGAGCAGGACGCCGAGCTCCTCGCCGAAGCGCGGATCGTCGAGCGCATACAGCCGCTCGATGTGGCGTTCGATCTTTTTCTCCCCGCTGGTGAGGTTCAGGCC
>JANNJX010000403.1:0-21695 GCA_031396005.1 Burkholderiales bacterium | reverse complement strand
TCGGGCAACCACCCTCGGCTCAGCCCGCGCTGTTTTCCATGTCGCGTGTCGGCACAGTGCCATCGACGGCCGGCTTCGACGCGAAGGCAGGCACGTCTTCCAACTCGTGGATCAGTTTGTCGATGTGGCCGAGAAAGGCCTCTCGGCTGACAGGCGGGCTGCCGGTGATCAGCTCGGACGCGTGTTCGGCGAGCAGGGAGTTGCCGGCCTCGCGCGCCCAGCGCCGGACTTCGCAATACGCCAGCAAGGCGAGCCGCCCCAGGTCGCCAGACCTTCGCGCGTGACGTAGGTCTGCGAGCAGGTCTTCGAGACCAAGCTGCAAGCTCAATGCGGCTGTCATGTTGCGGCGCAGCATGGAGCGCGGAACTGACGCGTGGCTGACACTGTGGGTTGCGGCTGCAGGTGATGTGGCGACCACCCCGTGGTCTCGGAGTGGAGCTTTGCCGCTGGGCGCGGTCAGGCACGTGGCTGCCTTGGCCGCTTTACCATGTGCACGGCTCGACCGGGGGCGCTCTGCCGCGCGGCCCGGGTCCCTTCGGACGCCAAGCGTCGCCAGCAACCACGATGACAGCCGTCCACCCTTGTGAAGTCCCGCTGAACTCCCTGCTGCACAGCTATAGCGGCGGTGGCGGCTTCGCCGACTGCTACGTGGCCGAAGTGCCGGGCGACGTCTCGCAACAAGCGTTCATCGCGGCGTTCTACACCTCGCCGCTGTTCAAGATCGAACGCGCTCTGCTCAAGGTCATTGCCGCGCGGCCGGCGAGCGACGCCGACGCAGAGCATCTGTCGCGCGGCCAGGCCGGCGCGTTCTCGGCCTGGCGCGTGGAGGGGCAGTCGTCATCGGAGTTGCTGCTGGCGGACATCACCGGCCGCACGCGGTCTTGGCTCATGGCAACGCCTGTCGGCGGCACGGCGAGGGCGCCCAGGACGCGCCTGTACTTCGGCTCCGCCATCGTGCCGCGCCCGGGCCGAGGAGCAGGCAAGCGCGGCATGGGTTGGCCGTTCCAAGCGCTCCTGGGCTTTCATCGCCTGTACTCGCGCGGGCTGCTGTTGGCGGCGAGCCGGCGCGTCTGTTCAGACTAGGTTGATGCTATCGGAGGGCTCGCGTGACCCACACCCCTTCAGCCGCAACGTTGAGAGCCTGCTCGAGCACGACGGCTTGGTTCACGCTGCTGGCGGCCTTGTCGAGCACCGCGGCGGCCGCCGCAGACGAGGCGTGGCAAGTCGTCGGCCGCCAGGGCTTGATGCAGGTGGTCATCGTGCCGCGGGAAAAAGCCACCGAGGCCGCGGCGTACCGAGCCCAGATTGCCAAGCTCTGCCCGCCGGAGCGCACATGCTTCATCAACTTCTTCACCAACCCATCCGGCGCGCTGGCGGTGTTGCCGCTGCCCGACGCGATTGCCGCCGAGGCCACGGCGCGTTTTAGACGCTCGACGAAGAACGGCGTAGAGCTCCTGCAGTGGAGTTGCCGCCTGGGTCTTGCGGGCAGCGAGTGCTTTTGAACTCGCGTCGCTGCGCGCCGTGTGCGTGTCGGGATCGTTCACACCTTCTCAGCGCTGCACGGAGTATTCCGGCGGCAGCGGCGGTAACGCCGCCAGCCGCTCCGGCAAAAGCGCCCACACCGCGCGCTTGTCGTCATCGTCGAGCACGCTCCACAGCGCGATCTCGTCGAGCGTGCGGCCGCAGCCGATGCAGTGGCCGCTGGGCTCGTGCATGCGGCAGATGTTCTTGCAAGGGCTTTCGACGGTCACGGGACAACAACCTGGGTCAACGGCAGTGCATGGTCGCACAGCTACTGCGCCGTTGCCGGCGTCGGCCCAAGACCGTGCCGTTCTCAGTTCAGCACCAGTTCGGCGATGTCGTCCCAGAGCTCGGCCGGCACGCGGCCACGCAGGGTCTTCGTCACCTTGCCGTCGCGGTCGATGACGATCGTGGTCGGCGTCTTCAGCGGCAGCTCGCCGAAGTTGTCGCGGTGCGCGGCGTCGCGGCGCCAGACGATCTTCATCTGCGCGTTCGGCGGCGCCACCTTGTCGAGCACCTGCTCGTAGGCCTTGAGGTCGGCCATCGAGCGGTCCTGGCTCACGGCGACGATGACGAAGTCCTTGCCGCGCCAGCCGTCGAGGTTGCGCCGCAACTCGGGCAGCTTGTCCAGGCAGACCGCGCAATCGGTAGACCAGAAGAACAGCAGCACGACCTTGCCTTTCAACTGGGCCAGATCGACCACGGCCGGCTGCATCGTCTTGGCGACGAGCAGCGGGGTTTGCACGGCCTGCGCATGAGCGCACATGACCGCAGCGGCCAGCAGGCTGGTCAGCAGCAAGTTCTTCAAAGACACCATCGAACGCTCCCCGGTGCGCAAGACGGCTGCGCCGGTGCGCATGGTCGTGCGGATGGGCGTGCGGCTTACGTTGCGGGGAACGCGCCGCGTGATCGATTCACGTTGCCTGCACCACATCGACCACCGGCGCGCCGCCGGTCAGTGCTTCGAGCTGCGACGGCTGCAGCGCGAAGACGCTGTTGGGGTGGCCGGCCGCCGCCCAGACGACATCGAAGCGCAGCAGCTTGCGGTCGATCAGCGTCAGCGGCGGCTCTGTGTGCGCCAGCGGCGCGACACCGCCGATCGAGAAGCCGGTTCGGGCCTTGACGAAATCGGCATCGGCGCGGCCGAGCGGGCCGGTGAGCGCGGCGACCTTCTTTTCATCGACGCGCTTGTCGCCCGAGGCGATGACCAGCACCGCGCGGTCGTCGCTCTTGCGTTTGAAGATCACGCTCTTGGCGATCTGGCCGACGGCCACGCCGAGGTGGTTGGCCGCTTCCTGCGAGGTGCGCACCGGCATCTCGAGCCACCGCGGTGCGTACGGATGACCGCGCTCGCGCAAGGCAGCGCTGACGCGCAGGAAACCCTCAGGCCGATCCGCTTCTGCGCTCACGCTGTCTTGTCGCGTTTGGCCAGCAACGCCTTGCCGGCGCGCGACACCGGCGCGCGGCCGAGCACGCCGGAGATGAACGCGCCGGCATCGACCAGCGCGTTCAAGTCGATGCCGGTGTCGATGCCCAGCCCGTCGAGCATGAAGACGACGTCTTCGCTGGCCACGTTGCCGGTGGCGCCCTTGGCATACGGGCAGCCGCCGAGGCCGGCGACGCTGGTGTCGAAGACATGCACGCCCATCTCCAGACAGGCATAGATGTTGGCCAGCGCCTGGCCGTACGTGTCGTGGAAATGGCCGCTGACTTCGTGCAGCGGGTAATGCCTGAGCGCGCGTTCCATCGCCGCCTGCGCGCGCCGCGCGGTGCCGACGCCGATCGTGTCGGCGACGCCGACATGCTGCACGCCGATGTCTTTCATCAGCCGCACGACGCGCTCCACATCGCCCAGACTCACCTCGCCCTGGTACGGACAGCCGAGCGCGCAGCTGATGGCGCCGCGCACCTTGACGCCGGCCTCGCGCGCTGCTTGCACCACCGGTCGAAAGCGCTCGATGCTTTCTTCGATGCCGCAGTTGATGTTGCGCTGGCTGAAGGCTTCACTGGCGGCGCCGAAGACGACCACTTCATCGGGCTTCGTCGGCAGCGCGGCTTCGAGGCCTTTCATGTTCGGCACGAGCACGCTGTAGCGCACGCCGGCTCGGCGTTGCAGGCCGGCCATCACGGCCATGTTGTCGCCCATCTGCGGCACCCATTTCGGCGAGACGAAGCTCGTGACCTCGACCTCGCGCAGCCCGGCGGCCGTCAGCCGGTGCACGAGTTCGACTTTGTGCGCCGTGTCGACGTTCTGCTTTTCGTTCTGCAGACCGTCGCGCGCGCCGACGTCGACCAGCGTGACCTGTGGGGGCAATGAAACGCTCATCGTGAATTGTTCTCGCGCCGCACTGATTTGACTGTAGCTGAGTAACCAAACCCACGGTGGTGGTGTGCCGCGGCAGGAGCGCTCCGTACAAACTGCAACACATGGACCAACGCCACATCATCGTCAGCCGCATCGACCTGCAACTGCGCCGCCACCTCGGCCAGCCGGTGGACGCGCACCGCGCCGTCAGCGACACGCGCTACGCCAAGGACCTGCTGCTCGTCTGCGATGCGATGCAAGGCACTGACCTGCCGCAACTGGCGACCCAGTTTCGCGAAGCCGACGAGCAGATCGTCGCCGCGCGCCGAGCGCTGTCGCCGCGGCCAGCGACGCGCGTGCCGACGGCGTACACGCCGATGCCGGTGCCGACGGCTGCGCAGCGGCCGGTGACGTTTCGCTGAACTGACGACCCTCGGCCCCTGAGCCCGCGCCTCACGCCGGCGCCTGCAGGCGCATCAGCTCCGCCCCTTCAGCCACCTGATCGCCGACGCCATAGAGCAACTCGGCCACGGTGCCGTCGCGCGGCGCGGCGATGGTGTGCTCCATCTTCATCGCCTCCATCACGGCCAGCGGCTGGCCGGCCTTGACGGCCTCGCCGGCCCTGGCCAGAAAAGCCACCAGCTTGCCCGGCATCGGCGCTGTGAGGCTGCCGCCCGGCGCCGCACCCTCGCCGGCATGCGCCAGCGCATCGACCTCCTGCAATGCCAGCGTGCCCTCGGGCGCGAAGACGGTGATGCGCTCGCCTTGGGCATAGACGGCCAGCGTCCAGCGGCGCTCGCCCAGCGTGACGTCGTGGCGCTCGTTGCCGAGCGCGCGCGCTGAAAACGGCCAGCGTTGATGGCCCACGGCGAGCGTCAATGCACCGTCGTGCAGGCGGTGCAGCGTCGCCACGTGACGCGTGCCGCCGATGTCCAGATCGAAGCGCCGCGTCGCACCACCGAACAGGCGCCAACCGTCGCGTCGGCTCCACGGGTCTGCGTCCTGCAGCGCCGCTTCATTGGCGACTTCGCGTGCGATCACGCCGGCGGCGGCGCATTCGAGCGCCAGCGGCGGATGCTCGAACAGCGCAGCGTGCTCGCGCTCGATCAACGCCGTGTCGAGATCGGCGGTCGCAAACGCCTGCGTCTTGACGACGCGGCGCAGGAAGGCAACGTTGGTGGCCAAGCCGACGATGTGCGTCTGCGCCAGCGCCGCATCGAGCCGCGCCAGCGCCTGCGCGCGGTTCTCGCCCCAGACGATGAGCTTGGCGATCATCGAGTCGTAGTGCGGGCTGATCGCATCGCCTTCGTCGAAGCCGCGGTCGATGCGCGGCTTGTCATCGCTGCGCGTGAAGCTCACATGCGCCGGCCAGCGCGCCACGTGCAACGTGCCGGTGGCCGGCAGGAAGTTGGCGTCCGGGTTCTCGGCGCAGATGCGCGCTTCGATGGCGTGACCGCGCATGGCAAGTTGCGCCTGCGTCGCCGGCAGTGGCTGGCCGGCGGCAACGCGCAACTGCCACTCCACCAGGTCGTGCCCGGTGATCGCCTCGGTGACCGGGTGCTCGACCTGCAGCCGCGTGTTCATCTCCATGAAGTAGGCGCGCAGGTCACCGTCGCCCTGTTCCTCGGCGACGAACTCGACCGTACCGGCGCCGACGTAGCCGACCGCTTTCGCCGCCGCCACCGCCGCCTCGCCCATCTGCTTTCGGCGGGCGTCGCTCATCCCGGGCGCTGGCGCTTCTTCCAACACCTTCTGATGCCGGCGCTGCACCGAACAATCGCGCTCGAACAGGTAGACGCACTGGCCCTGCGTGTCGGCGAAGACCTGGATCTCGATGTGCCGCGGTCGCGTGACGTAGCGCTCGACCAGCACATGGTCGTCGCCGAAACTCGACTGCGCCTCGCGCTGACACGACGCCAATGACGCGGCGAAGTCTTCCGCCCTGTCGACGCGCCGCATGCCCTTGCCGCCGCCCCCGGCGCTGGCCTTGATCAGCACCGGGTAGCCGATGCGCGCGGCCTGCTCGGCGAGGAACGCCGGCTCGTTGTTGTCGCCGTGGTAGCCGGGCACGAGCGGCACGCCGGCTTTCTCCATCAGCGTCTTGGCGGCCGACTTGCTGCCCATGGCAGCAATCGCCGACGCCGGCGGCCCGATGAAGACCAGGCCGGCCTCGGCGCAGGCGCGCGCGAAGTCTTCGTTTTCCGACAGGAAGCCGTAGCCGGGGTGGATCGCCTGCGCGCCGGTGGCTTTCGCGGCGTCGAGGATGCGCTGCCACTGCAAGTAGCTCTCGCGCGGCGCACTCGCGCCGATGTGCACCGCTTCGTCGCAAGCGTGCACGTGGCGCGCGTCGGCGTCGGCATCGGAGTACACGGCGACGGTGCGCACGCCCATGCGGCGCGCGGTGGCGGCGACGCGGCAGGCGATCTCTCCACGATTGGCAATCAAGATCTTGCCGAACATGGTCAAGTGCTTTCGTACGCGGGCTGCGCAAAGTGCCCGCGCAAGCGCCGCAGCAGCCCGCGCAGAAAGCGGAACAGCACGGCGATGACGACCAGGCTGACGACGATGACGATCGCCAGCACGACGAAGAACGCCACCGGATGCTCGTGCGAAAGCCACAGCATGCTCGGCACCATCGCGTCGCCGGCGAATGACAACGCGATATTGGAGAACGGCTCGGGCGATGTGTTCGCTGCGGCGCGCGTCGTCGTCTTGGCGGTGTGCGCGGTGGCGGCCAGCGTGCCGCCGAGCAGCGCCGCCATCACGCCCCAGCTCGCCTGGTCGGCGCCGAAGACGCTGTAGGCCAGCGCCGCGCCCGCGGGGATGCGGATGAAGGTGTGCACCGAGTCCCACAGCGAATCGACCCACGGCACCTTGTCGGCGACGAACTCGACCGCCAGCAGGCCGCCGCTGACGTAGAGCAGCGCCGGCTGCTCCAGCACGTGAAGGCCGGCGGGCAGTGGCACCCAGCCGAGATAGCCGGCCAGACCCGTGAGGAACACCGCGGCGTAAAGGCGCACGCCGCTGGCCCAGCCGAGCGCGGCGGCCAGCGCGAAGAGTTGGGTGGTGTCGAAGTCGGGAACCGGCATGTCACTTCCTCTCGGCAAAAGCCAGGCGCGCCGCCATCGCAATGAAGACAGCGCCCGTCGCTCGTTCGAGCCACAGCGCGATGCGCGGCTGCTTGACCAGCCGCGCGCCGACCGAGCCCGCGCTCCAGGCCAGCGCACTGTAGGCGACGGCCGTGATGGCGGTGAACGTGAGCCCCATCAGCCCCAGCTGCCAGATCACCGCGGCGCCGCGCTGCGGATCGACGAACTGCGGCAGGAAGGCGAGGAAGAACAGCATCACCTTCGGGTTCAGCGCGTTGGTCAGCAGGCCCTGGCGGAAACGCTGTGCGGCGTTGGCGCTGCTCGGTCCGGCATCGGTCATCACCGCGATGCTGCCCTTGCTGCACAACGATTGGATGCCCAACCAGACAAGGTAGGCCACGCCGATCCACTTGATGACGTTGAACAGCGTCGCCGATGCCGCAACGACGGCCGAGATGCCGAGCATCGCCCACATCGTGTGCGTCAGGCAACCGACGCCGACGCCCAGCGCGTAGGCCACGCCCTCGCGGCGGCCGCGCGACAGGCCGATGGCCAGCGAATTCAGGCTGTCGGGGCCGGGCGCGGCGATGACGATCAGCGCAGCGACGAGGTACGACAGGTAGAGGTCCAGCGGCATCATGGGCATCACGGTGACGGCAGCCACGCCGGCGAGCGCTTGTCGAGAAAACTCTGCACGCCTTCCTGGCCTTCGGCGCTGGCGCGGATGTCGGCGATGCGGCGTGCGGTGTCGGCGCGCAGGGCGTCGTCGATCGGCCGGCCGGCGATGTCTTGCACCAAGCGCTTGCAGGCTTTCACCGCGGCCGGGCCGTTGGCGACGAGTGCTGACACGATCTCGGCGACCTTGGCGTCGAGCGCGTCGGCGGCCACGACTTCATGCACGAAGCCGAGTTGATGCGCACGCGCCGCGGAAAACCGCTCGGCCGTTGTGAAGTAGCGCCGCGACGCCTGCTCGCCGAGCGCGCGCACGACGTAGGGCCCGATGGTCGCCGGCAGCAGTCCGAGCCTGGCTTCTGACAGACAGAACTGCATGCCGTCCGCCGCGATCAGTACGTCGCACACGGCGGCCAGGCCGACGCCGCCGGCATAACAGTCGCCGTGCACGCGGCCGACCACCGGCAGCGGGCAGGAATAGATCGCCCACAGCATGTCGGCCAGCGCTTGTGCGTCGGCGCGGTTGCGCGCCCAGTCGTAGCCGGCCATGGCGCGCATCCACGACAGGTCGGCGCCGGCGCAGAACGATTTGCCGTGGCCGCCGAGCACGATGGCGCGCAGCGCGGGGTCAGCGCCGAATTGCGTGAAGGCCTGCGTCAGCTCGGCGATGACGCCGTCGTTGAAGGCGTTGCGCACGTCGGGACGGTTCAAGTAAACCTCGGCCACGTGAGCGGAGGGGTGGCGGATGTCGAGCGTGGTCGGATTCATGGCGGGGCGCGCCTGGCTGCGGCCGGCAGGCGTTCGAACAGACGCGGATAGTGCATCACCGCGCCTTCGGCCGACACACGCAGGCGCTCGCAGTAGCCGAACGCCGGCGCCTCGTAGTCGTAGGCGTCGCGGCCGACACGCGCGTAGCGCTGCGCGAGGCGGCGCGCGCGCAGGCCAGGCCAGACGAGGTACAGCGCCGGGGCCTCGGCCTGCTGTCCAACGCGCAACGCCAGGCGGCGGATCGGCAATAGGTTGGTGGCCGGCGTAAAGCCGAGGTCGATATCGATGCAGTCCTGCACGCCCGGCACCGGCGCGCCGTCGATCGTCCAGCCGCCGCGCGGACCGGCACGGACCGACAGCGCCACCGGGCGGCGGCCGATGAACCCCGTGACCACAGCGCGCCGCGTTCGAAAGGCAGCGTCGGCGACGACGCTGTAATCGAGCGCGCAGACGCGGCCTGACTGTACGAAGGCCGCCGAGCCGTCCAGCTGCCAGCCGCCGGCGGGCGTGCGCGACAGGCGGCAGGCGTCGTGACCTGGCGCGTCGAGGCGGCGCCAGAGAAACAGCGCGACGGTGGCGCCGGTTTCAGTAGCGCTTGGCGGCTTCATCGAGCATCACTTCGGTCGCACCGCCGCCGATGGCGAGCACCCGCGCATCGCGCCACAGGCGCTCGATGGCCATGCCGCGCATGTAGCCCATGCCGCCGTGGAACTGCTGGCAACCCTGCACCACTTCATTGACGAGTTCGCCGGTGAGAGCCTTGAGCATCGACACGTCCTGCACCACGTCGCGCCCCTGCGTGACCAGCCACGCGCAGTGGTACAGGTACTGGCGCGCGGCGCGCGTTTTGGCGTCGAGCATCGCAATGCGCTGGCGCACGGCCTGCTTGTCGAACAACGTCGCGCCGAAGGCTTTGCGGTCGCGCACATGCGACAGCGTCAGCGCCAAGGCCTGCGTCGCATGGCCGATCGCCATGGCGCCCAGCGCGATGCGCTCGGTCTGGAAGTTCTTCATCACCGAGCGGAAACCGTGGTTCTCTTCGCCCAGCAGGTTCGCCGCCGGGATGCGGCAGCCGTCGAACACCAGCTCGGCCGTGTCCGACGACAACCAGCCGGTCTTGGCCAGCGATCGGCCGACCGTGAAGCCCGGCGTGCCTTTGTCGACGATGAACATCGAGATGTCGTGGCGGCCGGGGCCGGTGCGCGCCGCAACGAAATACAGATCGGCGTGGACGCCGTTGGTGATGAAGAGCTTGGTGCCGTTGAGCACCCATTGTTCGCCCTGATCATCGAGGACACGCCGCGCCGTCGTGCGCAAGCCCGCCACGTCGGAGCCCGCGCCCGGCTCGGTGATCGCCACCGCGGTAATCGTGCGGCCCGCCGTCACGCCCGGCATGTACTTCGCCTTCTGCTCGGCCGTGCCGGCATGGTGCAGGTGGGGACTGGCCATGTCGGTGTGCACGAGCACGGTGATGATGAAGCCGCCGAAGGTCGACTGCGACAGCGCTTCGGCGAAGACGAGGTTGGCCAGCGCATCGGCTTGCCCACCGCCATACGCGCTGTCGTACATCAGACCGAGCAGTCCGGCGTTGCCCATCTTGCGCAGAACCCCGCGCGGCGTGAAGCCGGCCTCTTCCCAGGCCAGCGCATGTGGCTCGACCTCGCGCGCAATGAAGCGCGCGATCTGCTCGCGCAGCAGCTCGTGTTCGGGCGTCAGATAGGCGTTATCCATGGCAGTAGGCGGCTTGCAGTGGTGCGGCGGTACGCCAAGCCGGCGGCGCCTCGGCCACGGCCCAATGCTCGCAGAGCTGCACGATCTGCGTGCCGGCGAAGGTGAAGCGCGAGTGCGCGAAGAAACGCTGCTCGCCGTGCGGCACCTCGACAATCGAGTGCACGCGGCCGTCGGCCATCGCATCGACCTCCTGAACCGCGATCCTCCAGCCCTCGGGGTACTCGGCGTTGACGCGCACGATCAGGTCGGCGCCTTCGAAGCGCTCGCCGGTCACCGGCCACAGCGTCACTGCATCGTCGGCAAACGCGGCGCGCATCGCCGCCCAGTCCCGCGCCTGCACATGGGCCCACAGCGCACGCACGAGCGCGCAGCGGTGCTCGGCGTCGTCGGTGCCCGGCCTCGCGCCGTCGAGCAGCTTGACGAGGATCAGGCTGCGGTAGCGCTTGCCGTCCCACTGCACGTGATCGGCCTCGGCGTAGCCCAGGCGCGCGTAGCGCGCGCGCAGGTGATGCGCGGGCTCGGCCGTGTCGAGCGCGATGGCGCGAAAGCCGCGCTCGCGGCCCCAGGCTTCGCAGGCCGCGACGAGCTGGTCGCCGAGACCGAGTCCCCGGTGCGACGGATCGACGGCGAGCTGATGCAGGTGCGCGACGTCGCGCCGCAGGTACCAGGGGCTGCGGCGCGTGCCGGGGTTCTTGGCGGCGTCGAACGGCCCGGCGACAACGACACAGCCCACCAGGGCGCCGCTGTCTTCGACCACGAAGCCCTGACCGGATGCGAAGCGCGCGCGCGTGGTGTCGACGCTCTGATCGACCGCGGTGTAGTTCAAGCCCATCGCGCCCAGGTGCGCATAGGCGCGGTGCAGCAGCGCGGTCAGCGCTTCGAGCGAGTCGCTCGGTGCGAGCGGTCGGAGGGCGGCGCTCATCACATGCGGAAGACACCGAACTTCACGTCCGCAATCGGCGCGTTCAGGCTCGCCGACAGCGCCAGCGCGAGCACGCGGCGCGTGTCGGCCGGGTCGATCACGCCGTCGTCCCACAGCCGTGCGCTGGCGAAGTACGGGTGCGCCTGGTGGGCGAACTGCTCGAGGATCGGTTGCTTGAATTTCGCTTCTTCTTCAGCCGACCACTGTCCGCCCTTGGCCTCGATACCGTCGCGCCGCACCGTGGCCAGCACACTCGCCGCCTGCTCGCCGCCCATGACGCTGATGCGCGCGTTCGGCCACATCCACAAAAAGCGCGGGCCGAAGGCGCGACCGCACATGCCGTAGTTGCCGGCGCCGAAGCTGCCGCCGATGATGACGGTGAACTTCGGCACGTTGACGGTGGACACCGCCGTCACCATCTTCGCGCCGTGCTTGGCGATGCCCTCCTGCTCGTACTTCTTGCCGACCATGAAGCCGGTGATGTTCTGCAGAAACACCAACGGAGTCTTGCGCTGGCCGCAGAGCTCGATGAAATGCGCGCCCTTCAACGCGCTCTCGGAGAACAGCACGCCGTTGTTGGCGACGATGCCGATCGGCATGCCTTCGATGTGCGCAAAGCCGGTGACGAGCGTGCTGCCGTAGCGCGCCTTGAACTCGTCGAACTCCGACGCGTCGACGATGCGGGCGATGATCTCGCGCACGTCGTAGGGCTTGCGCGTGTCGATCGGGATCACGCCGTGCAGTTCACCGGCGGGCAGCAGCGGCGCGCGCGGCGGCGCGAGTTTCATCGCGTGCGCCTTGCGCCAGTTCAAGCGGCTGACCGACGCACGCGCAATCGCCAGCGCATGCAGGTCGTCCTGCGCCAGATGATCGACCACGCCCGACAGCCGCGTGTGCACGTCGCCGCCGCCGAGCTCTTCGGCAGTGACGATCTCGCCGATGGCGGCCTTGACCAGCGGCGGCCCGCCGAGAAAGATCGTGCCCTGTTCCTTGACGATGATCGACTCGTCGCTCATCGCCGGCATGTAGGCGCCGCCCGCCGTGCACGAGCCCATCACCACGGCGATCTGCGGGATGCCCTGCGCCGACATGTTGGCCTGGTTGAAGAAGATGCGGCCGAAATGCTCGCGGTCGGGGAATACGTCGTCCTGGTTCGGCAGATTCGCGCCGCCGCTGTCCACCAGATAGATGCACGGCAGCCGGTTCTCGCGCGCGATCTCCTGTGCGCGCAGATGCTTTTTCACCGTCAACGGATAGTAGGTGCCGCCCTTGACGGTGGCGTCGTTGCAGACGATGACGCACTCGACGCCCGAGACGCGGCCGATGCCGGCGATCAAACCCGCGCCCGGCGCGTCGCCGTTGTACATGCCGTGCGCGGCCAGCGCTGCGATCTCGAGGAACGGCGTGTCCGGATCGAGCAGCATCTCGACGCGGTCGCGCGGCAGCAACTTGCCGCGCGCCAGGTGCTTGGCCCGCGGGCCATCGCCGCCGCCTTGCGCAATTCGTTCGAGCTGGGCGTTCAAGTCATCGACCAGCGCACGCATCGTCGCTGCGTTGGCCTTGAAGTCTTCCGAGCGCGGGCTGAGCTTGCTGGCCAACGTGGGCATCTTGTCTCCGTGGGGCGCTGATTGACGTTAACGTCAGATCAGATTCTACGGTTCATAAAGCGGCCTACCATGGCGCCGTTCCCACGAGGCACGACATGACAGCACTGCGCGACTATCGTCTGCAGGACAACCTCGCCGCCACCTCCGGCGCCGTCTTTCTCACCGGCACGCAAGCGCTCGTGCGACTGCTGCTGATGCAGCGCCGCGCCGACGAGGCCGCGGGGCTGAAGACGGCTGCCTTCGTCTGCGGCTACCGCGGCTCGCCGCTGGGCATGGTCGATCAGCAGTTGTGGAAGGCGCAGAAGCTGCTCGACGCCGCTGGCGTGCAGTTCCTGCCCGCGATCAACGAGGACCTCGCCGCCACGGCCTGCCTGGGCACACAGCGCGTCGCGCTCGACCCGAAGCGCACGGTCGATGGCGTCGCGGCAATGTGGTACGGCAAGGGCCCGGGCGTCGATCGCTCGGGCGATGCGCTGAAGCACGGCAACGTTTATGGCTCGTCGGCGCAAGGCGGCGTGCTCGTGATTGCCGGTGACGACCACGGCTGCGTCTCGTCGTCGATGCCGCACCAAAGCGACCTGGCGATGCAGGCCTGGAGCATGCCGGTGCTGCACCCTGGCAACGTCGCCGAGTACCTGGAGTTCGGCCTGTACGGCTGGGCGCTGTCGCGCTTCTCCGGTGCGTGGGTCGGCTTCAAGGCGATCAGCGAAGTCGTCGAGTCGGGCATGACGGTGGACCTCGATGCGGTTCCGCTGGACTTCACGCTGCCGGTGGACTTTGCGCCGCCGCAGCCGCTGCACGTGCGCGCGGTCGATCTGCCGTCGCTGGCGTTGGAGGAGCGGTTGGCCTCGAAGCTCGATGCCGTGCGCGCGTTCTCCCGGATCAACTCGCTCGACAAGCACATCGTGTCGAGCCCGCGCGCCACACTGGGCATCGTCACCGTCGGCAAGGCGCACTTCGATTTCATGGAGGTGCTGCGCCGCTTGTCGCTCGACCCGAACGCGCTCGCCGCCGCCGGTGTGCGTGTCTACAAGGTCGGCCTCGTCTTCCCGCTCGAGCCGACGCGTCTGTTCGATTTCGTCAGCGGTCTCGAAGAGATCCTCGTCATCGAAGAGAAGGCGCCGGTCGTCGAGCGCCAGATCAAGGAGCTGCTGTACGCAGTGCCCAACGCGCAGCGGCCACGCATCGCGGGCAAGACCGACACGCAAGGCGCTGCGCTGATCTCCGCGCTCGGCGAGCTGCGGCCGTCGCGCATCATGGCCGTCGTCGCCGAATGGCTGGCGCGATTGAACCCCGCGCTCGACCGGCGCCACCTCGTCGTCGATTTCACGATGCCGTCGCTGCTGTCGAACGCCGCCGACGCCGTCAAACGCCAGCCGTACTTCTGCTCGGGCTGTCCGCACAACAGCAGCACCAAGGTGCCCGAAGGCTCGCGCGCGCTGGCCGGTATCGGCTGCCACTTCATGGCCAGCTGGATGGAGCGCAGCACCAGCGGCCTGATCCAGATGGGCGCCGAGGGCGTCGATTGGGCGGCGCACTCGCGCTTCACGACGGAAAAACACGTCTTTCAGAACCTCGGCGACGGCACGTACTTTCATTCGGGCCTGCTGGCGATTCGACAAGCCATCGCCGCCGACACCAACATCACGTACAAGCTGCTCTACAACGACGCCGTGGCGATGACCGGCGGCCAGCCCGTGGATGGCCCGATCAGCGTGCCCGAGATCGCGCGCCAGATCGAAGCGGAGGGTGCGAAGCGCGTCGTCGTGGTGAGCGACGAGATCGGCAAGTACCGCGGTCATGAAAGCGAGTTCCCGCGCGGCACGACGTTCCACGACCGCGCCGAGATGGATGCCGTGCAGCGCGAGCTGCGTGGCATCGACGGCGTGACCCTGCTGATCTACGACCAGACCTGCGCGGCCGAGAAACGCCGGCGCCGCAAAAAGAAAGAACTCGAAGACCCGCCGCAACGCATCTTCATCAACCAGCGCGTCTGCGAAGGCTGCGGCGATTGCGGCGTGGCCAGCAACTGCCTGTCGGTGATTCCGGTCGAAACCGATTGGGGCCGCAAGCGGCAGATCGAACAGTCGTCGTGCAACAAGGATTACTCCTGCATCAACGGCTTCTGTCCGAGCTTCGTCACCGTCGAAGGCGCGGTGCTGAAGAAGCGTGTCGGCTCCGGCATCAGCGCCGACGCGGTGGCGCGCGAACTCGCCGCCATCGCAGCACCGGCGCCCTGGTCGTGGACCGGCCCGTTCGATCTGCTCGTCACCGGCGTCGGCGGCACCGGCGTGGTGACGGTGGGCGCGTTGATCACGATGGCCACGCACCTCGAACACAAACAGGCCTCGGTGCTCGACTTCATGGGCTTCGCGCAAAAGGGCGGCGCGGTGCTGTCCTTCGTGCGCTTGGGTCTCGCCCCCGATGTCTTGAACCAGGTGCGTATCGACACTCAGCAGGCCGACCTCGTGTTGGCCTGCGACATGGTGGTCGGCGCGTCGCCCGACGCGCTGGGCACCGTCAAGCACGGCCGCACCGTGGTCATCGCCAACACACACGAACTGGCCACGGCCGCCTTCGTGCGCGACCCCAACGCCAGTCTGCACGCCGGCGCCTTGCTCGACAAGCTGCGCCACGCCGCCGGACCAGAGCGCGTGTTCACGACCGACGCGCAATCGATCGCGCAGCGCATGCTCGGCGACACGATGCCGGCCAACATCGTCATGCTCGGCGTGGCGTTTCAGCGCGGCCTGGTGCCGGTGAGCGAAGCAGCATTGATGCGTGCCATCGAGTTGAACGGCGTGGCGGTGGAGATCAACAAGCTCGCCTTCGCGCTCGGTCGCTTGTCGGTAGCCGCACCCGACGCTCTGCAGCGGCTCGAAGGCGCGGACGAAGTGTCCGCGGCCGACACGCTCGACGCGCTGATCGCGCGCCGAGAAGCCTTCCTCACCGACTACCAGGACGCCGCTCTCGCGCAGCGCTACCGCGCCCTCGTCGATCGCGTGCGCCGCGCCGAGGCGGCGCTCGGCAGCCAGACGCTGACCGATGCGGTCGCACGCCAGTACGCGCGCCTGCTAGCGGTAAAAGACGAATACGAAGTCGCGCGCCTGTACACCGACGGCGGCTTCATGCAATCTCTCGGCGAACAGTTCGAGCGCTGGGACGGACTCACCTTCCACATGGCGCCGCCACTGCTCGCCCGCCGCGGCGCCGACGGCCGCCCGCGCAAGATGCGCCTCGGTGCGTGGCTGATGCCGGCGCTGCGAACACTCGCCCCCCTGCGCCGCATCCGCGGCCGCTGGTTCGACCCTTTCGGCCAGACCGAAGAACGGAAACTCGAACGCCGACTCGCGTGCGACTACGAAATGCTGATCGACGAAGTGCTGCCATCACTCACGGCCGATAAACACGCGCTCGCCGTGGCCATTGCCAAGGTGCCAGAGAACATCCGCGGCTACGGCCACGTGAAGCTCGCCAACCTGGCCAGCGCCAAGGGGCGTTGGCGCGAGTTGCTGGGTCGCTTTCACGGCCTCGCCGCAGCCGGTGCAAGGACCATCCCGATCGCCACGGAAGAATCCCGTGCTCGTGCTTGATTGTTGTTGTGCACGACCGAGTAATCGAGACGGCGGGGCACTGGGTCTGGACTGTGGCAGATCGAACGGCTGGTAGTACCGCATCGGCGACGTTCGAGTGAGCGCGGCGAATGTTCGCGATGAGAGCACAGTGACCGTTCGGGTGCGAGGCCCGTGCGTCGGTTGACGACCAGGAGCAGACAGTTCCCACCGTCCGGTTCAGGCTGATTGATTTGCGACACCCACGTTCTTCGGTGCCGGTGCCAGCGGCACAACCGATCGCAACAACGAATCGAGTGCGTTCGGGCTAACCGGCTTGATGAGATGATGATCGAAGCCGGCGTCGCGAGTGCGGCGCATGTCTTCCTCCTGGCCCCAACCTGTCAAAGCGACCAGGACCATCGAGTCACCGCCCGGTTGCGCGCGGATGCGTCGACAGGCCTCGTAGCCATCAAGCTGCGGCATCCCCAGGTCGAGCAGAACCACCTCGGGCTGAAACGTTGCCGCCAGCGTCACCGCCGCTGCGCCTTCGCAGGCCGTGCGCACCTCGTGCCCAAAGTGTTCAAGCAGTTGGCTGAGGCTGGCGAGGGCGTCTTCGTTGTCGTCGGCAATCAGGATCCTCCGATGAGGAGACGGGACCTCCTGCAAGGCATCGCGACCGTCCGCTGGCTCGTGCTGCGGGAGGTGCGCCAGTGGCAGCCGCACCACGAATTCGCTGCCGTGCCCGAGGCCTTCGCTGCGCGCCTCGACCGACCCTCCGTGCAGTTCGACCAGCCGCTTCACCAGATGCAGCCCGATGCCCAGGCCGCCTTGCGCAAGGTGGCTCGCATCGCCGATCTGCGCGAACATTTCGAACAGGCGCGGCAGGTCGGCGGGCGCGATGCCGATGCCATGATCGCGCACGCGGAGCATGGCATTGTTGCCCTGCTGCTCGAGCGTGAGGGCGATAGTGCTGCCGGGGTCACTGTACTTCGCTGCGTTGGTCAGCAGATTGCCCACGACTTGCGCCAGACGGGTTGCGTCGCCGTCCACCGTGATCGGTTCGGACGGCAGCGTCAGCGCTACGGCATGTCCGCGCTGGTCGCGCGTTGGCTGGCTGCTCTCGAGGCCGGCCTGGACCACCGCCGCCAGGTCCATGCGCTCGCGACGCAGCGTCAGCTTGTCTTGGTTGATGCGGCTCACGTCCATCAGGTCGTCGATCAAGCGCACCAGGACCGTGACCTGACGATCCATCCTCGCGCAGCTCTGCTCGGCGATGACGCGATCGTCGAACTTGAGCCGCAGCAAATGCACATTGGCGCGAATGGTCGCGAGCGGGTTGCGCAGTTCGTGGGCCAACGTCGCCAGAAACGCGTCCTTGCGGTGGTCGGCCTCGGCAAGAGCGGCGGCGTGCCGCTCCAGAGTCTCCTCTGCGCGCTTGCGCTCGGTGATGTCGCGCACCACTCTCGAAGTGCCGATGACTTTGCCGGCAGCATCCTTGAGCGGTGAGACAGTCACTGAGGCGGGGAACTTGCGCCCGTCCTTGGCCAGCCTCAGCGTCTCAAAATGTTCCCCTTGTGCGCCCGCGAGGATGCTGCGCTGCAGCTCGCGCTCGGCCGCCCGCAGGTCCTCGGGAATCAACCGCATGATTGACGTGCCCAGGATGTCGTCCGCGAGGTAGCCGAAGATCCGCTCCGCGCCCGGATTCCAACTGGTGACGATCCCGTCCAGATCTTCGCTGAACATCCCGTCGTCGGACGACTCGACGATCGCCGCCAGCCGCGCAACGGCCATCTCCGTCTTCTTGCGCGCGGTGATCTCAGTCGCCACGCCGATGAGTTGCTGCACCGCACCGCTGCCGTCGCGCGAAAAGACGCTGTCGTGGCTGTGGAACCAATGCCATTCGCCTGCGCGATCGCGCATCCGGTGCTCGAACCCGGCCACTTCGCCGTCGTCGAGCGCGCGGACGCGCGCCACGTGTGGCTCGAATCGCCCGAGGTCCTCCGGGTGCATCAGGGTCGGCACGACCTGCTGGCCCATCGCCCGGACTTCCTCGGGTGCAAAGCCGAGCAGCGACGCCACCGAGCGATTGATGAAGACGGCACGCCGTTCCTCGAGATCGAATACGTACAGCACACCCGGCGTGACCTCGGTGATGCGCTGCAGGAAATGCTCCTTCTCGCGCAGTTCACGCTCGATGCGAAGCCGCTCCGAGATGTCCACCACCACCGCGATCAAGCCCAGATATTCGCCCGTCGGCGAGCGTACGGCAGCGACGTTGCTCTGTGCGTGGAGCGACGAGCCATCCCGGCGGCAGTACGTCTTCTCGATCTGGAAGTCCGGGCCACCGGCAACGAGGCGCCCGACGGCCTCGGCCGTCGGTGTCACGCTGGTACTGTGCGTGACATCCAGGACGTTCTTGCCCAGCAGCTCCGCCTCGGCATAGCCCAGCATCTCGCACCAACGCTGATTGACGAGCGTCATGCGGCCGGCCGCGTCGGTCTGCACGATGCCGGCCGGCGATTGGCGCAGGATGCCGCGCAGCCGCGCCTCGCCGTCGCGCAGCGCCTCCTCCGCGCGCTTGCGGTCGGTGATGTCGGTCGCAACGCCCGTGACCAACGAGGGCTGGCCGTCGGGCCCGACCTCGACGCGCGAATGGTTGTAGACCCAACACATCGCACCGTCAGGGCGCACGACGCGGTACTCGTGCTCGAAGACCTCGCGGCGGCTGACGCTCGCCTCGGTCTTGCGCCACAGCTCGTCGCGGTCGTCGGGATGGACCAGTGCCAGGAAGGAATCCGGCGTGAGAGCGAATGACTCCGGCTCGACGCCATAGAGCGGGTAAGTATCCGGCGACCACCACAGCGAACCGTCGCGCAGGTTCCACTCGTAGACGCCCGTGCGGCCGGCTCGAAGCGCGACATCCAGCCGCGCGCGCTCGCGGCCGAGCGCCGCCGTTCGTTCGTGAACCCGGCGCTCGAGGTCGCGTTTGGCCTGCTGCAGCCGATGGGACAGGCTCGCGACGAGCAGAGCCGAAACCGCGGTCACACCGAGGAAGGTCTGCAGCATGATGGCCCGGGCACGGGCCAGCTCGGCGGCACCCGCGAACATGCCTGCCCCTGTCATCGTGAATGTGCCGCTGGTGATGACGAGCAGCGCCACCGCGATGGCGGCGCCGTGCAGCTGGAACCGCACTGCGGCCCACAACACCAGCGGCATCGTCATGTAGACGGTCGGCAAGACATCCTGCAAGGCCAGCGTCGCCACACCCACCAGCAGAGCGCCGATCGCGCCGGCTTCCAGCAGCGGCTGCCATGGCATGCGATGTCGCGCGCGCCAGGCTTGCCCCACGGCCAGCGCCATCGGTGTGGAAACCAGCAGGCCGGTCGCGTCGCCGAGCCAGACGAGCGGCCAGGCGGTCGCAAACGCATGCTTGCCGATCAGGGCGTCGGTGGTGGCGATGACCGTGGCACCCACGACGGGCGCCAAGCCGGCCGCGAGCCCGACGAAAGCGGCGACCTGGCGGGGCGAATCGAGCCGGAACGGACGCTCGGCGAACCGGCCGAGCAGCCAGGCGGCGGCGAGTGCCTCGAGCGCATTGGCGGTGAAATAGACGAGCGCAAACGGCAGCGGGTTGTGGAACCAGATGTCGTTGCACGCGAGTTCGCCCAGGCCAGCGGCCGCAACGTACCAGCGCCAGTGGCGCCGGGGGTTGAGCAGCAGTGCGGCGACAAAGATTCCGGCAGGCGGCCAGAACGTGATTGCCACCTCGGGGATCAAGTGCAGTCCCTGGCCCAAGCCGCCGGCAAGCACGTAGGCCGTGAAGAACACAACAAGATGTGCGGCGCGGGGTCGGGCGCGGTCTGCCGCTGGGCTGTCGGATGTTGTCGCGACCCGCTCGCCACCGCAAAGCCAACTCCCGATCCAGCCGATTCCGATGAAACAAGAGAGCAAGACGACATCCTGGGGCCGCTCGATGCGCAGGCTGTACTTCGGTTCGATGAAAAGGTAGGCGAGAGCAAGCGCGCCAAGAACGGTGGACAGCAACCCAGCCCGGACCCCGCCGGACCACGCGGCCACCAACGCCGCCCCGCAGAACAGGGCGAGGAACGGGGACTGCGGTGCGACGATCGTCTCACCCAGCGCCAGTTGCACCGCGACCGCCGAAGCCGTGGTCAACAACGCCAGCAGGTGGGGACGTCTGAGCTTGAGCATGCCTTGAAGGTCTATCACGTGCCCTGGAAATGTCTTGGCGAGCGCAAAGTGATTTGTTAGTCTTGTATAAACATCATAAATCCCATCAAGCTCATGAGCGAGCGAGACCGCATCGTCGTCGTCGACGACAACACCGAACTGGCCGAGACACTGGCCGACTTATTGGCGCTCGACGGTTTCGACGTGCGCATTGCCTGCGACGGCGAGAGCGCGCTGGACGTGATTGCCGAGCACGGACCGATTTGCGTACTCACCGACGTCGACATGCCGAAGTTGAACGGGTTCGAGCTCGCCAAGCGCTTGCGCGAACGCTATGGCGACGACATGGTTCTGATCGCGATCACCGGCTGGGGCGCTAGCAACGACCGGATCTCACCCCCGTTCGACGTTTTCAATCATTGCTTGCGTAAGCCCGTCGAGCTCCACACCGTGCGGCAGATCTTGCGGCGATAGGTCCAACGGTGAGTCGCTTCCCGTCACTCTCGCGGCGAGCACGCGTTGTGCGCCGTCATCGAGGTGGACTACACGCGAGAGGTGATCCGGCGGCCGCGCATCCCAGATTGACGTGCCACAGCCAGCGACCGGCCTATTGCCGGTCAGCGGTCCTTCAACCAGGGCCGCGAGCATTGCTTCATGGCCGGTCCTGTGCGTGCTTGCCGCCCCTCGGCGTCCGCTCACCATCCCATTGCCCACATGCCAACCGCTCATGCGAGCATTCCCAACGGGTCGATTGCACTCCTCCAGCACGCTCGCTTGAATGATCGCGATGTGAGTGCTGCGATCCTTCGCGAGACGCCGCTTTAACGTTGGCTCTGTCACCAGAGCAGAAGGTCATGGCCTGCGACGCAGCGGCGGTTCAGGTCACACCGCGTCGCGACCCACCGTCTTCATGTCATTCACCAACGCCGCCACATCGAGCGTCGCCACGCTGTAGATCTCGCGCACCCAGAGCTGCGGGTCGATCAGGAAGACTTTGAGCAGATGGTTCAGCGTGCGCGTCGGCTTGCCGCGGGCATCGGTCTCGACGCTCACGTCCTGGCCCAGGCCGTCGAGCAGCGGCAGCAGCTTGGGCACCGACGCCGTCGTCAGGAAACGCCAGCGCACGCGCGCCGGGTCGGCCTGGCCGTGGCCGTACATCCGCATCTGCTCGGGTGTGTCGTTGGTCGGGTCGAAGCTCAGGCTGATGAGTTGCGATTGCGCGGCGAGTGCGGCGTCGCGCATCAGTGCGTCGCGCGTGGCGACCATGATGCGCCAGGCCAGCGGGCAGCCCACCGGGTCGCGGCAGTAGGTGTACATGAAGCCGAGCACGCTGAT
>JANNJX010000323.1:0-3801 GCA_031396005.1 Burkholderiales bacterium | reverse complement strand
TGAGCCTGGTCGGACGCGTGCCGGTCGGTCCGGTGAACCTGTTCGCCAAGGCCGGCGCCACCTATGGCCGTACCGAAGTCTCGGCAGACCTGCTGTCCGGCGTCAGTTCCGGCAAGAGCCGCGGCACCGGCGTTTCGTACGGCGGCGGCGTCGGCTATGACTTCGGCAGCAACTCGTCGGTGGTGCTCGAGTACGCGCGCCATGATTTCCACTTCGCCGGTGTCGGCCGCAAGCCGGTCAAGACCACCAGCGTCGGCTACATCCACCGCTTCTAGGAGAACCCTCATGCAAAACTTCAATCCGTCCGTCACCAACGAGCAAGACAACGCACTGACGACAGCAGAGCGCGAGCGCGAGCGCGCGGCGGCCAGCGGCAGCCCGCGTTTGGACAATGCCGTGCGCGGCGTTCACGACACGGTCGATCGTGTCGCGGCCAAGGTCACGCCGGCCATCGACCAGCTCGTCGGTGGTGCGCACCACGTCACCGACGCCGCACACCAGCGCGCGCGGCAGCTCAGCGAGACCAGCGGTCAGTGGACCCACAGCCTTCGCGTGACGGTGCGGGAGCACCCGTTGACGTCGGTGGCGGTGGCGCTGGCCGCCGGCTATCTGATGAGCCGCATGAGCGGCAGCAACCGCTACTGAAGCGGCGCATCGCTGTCGGACACAGCCTACAGCGATGCGCGGTGCATGACGGCGCGTGAGCGCGTCTTCGGGTCTTAGTCTGTCGGCTTGTACAGCGACGACGACCCGGAGACAAGCGCATGAGTTCGATGGATTTCCGCGCCGACCAGCGCCAGCAGCAGACCCTGAGTCCCAAGTTGCAGCATGCGGTTCGCCTGCTGCAACTCTCATCGCTCGACTTCGCTCAGGAAGTCAGTCAGGCCCTGGGCCGCAATCCGTTCCTCGAAGTTGAAGACGTCGACGACAGCGACGCCCTTGTCTCGCTGAACGACACGTCGGCGAACGACGCCGCAGGCGACGACGATGGCGCAACAGGCGACGCCGGCGACGCTGGCGACAGCGACCGCGAGATGTGGCAGGCCGATGCGCTGTCGCGGCAGCAGCGCAACGACGGCGCCGACACCAGCGCGCTGGACCTGATGGCAGCGCAGGTCTCACTGGCCAACCATCTGCAAGCGCAACTGGTGTCGCAGCCGCTGCCGGCGCGCGATCGCCTGCTGGCCCAGGTCATCACCCAGTCGCTCGACGATGACGGCTACCTGCGCACGCCGCTCGACGAGCTGTGCGCACTGGCCCACCTCGCGCCACCGCCCGATGCGGGCGAGATGCTGCTGGCGCTGCAGCGCGTGCAGGCGCTCGATCCGGCCGGCGTGGGCGCGCGCGACGTTGCCGAATGCCTGCGCCTGCAACTGCCGTCGATCGAGTGTCAGCACATGCGCGAGATCGCCGAAGCGATCATCGACGACCATCTGGCGCTGCTGGCCGCGCGCGACGTGGCGGCGCTGGCGCGCGTGTTGAAGCGCGAGCCGGCGCAGATCGAAGCCGTCTGCGACCGCATCCGCCATCTCGATCCGCACCCCGGCTGGCGCCATGGCGACAGCGACACGCAGTACGTGGTGCCCGACGTCATCGCACGCAAGGTGCGTGGCGTCTGGACGGTGACGCTGAACCCGGCGGTGGTGCCGCGTGTCAAGCTGAACAAGGTCTACGCCGACATGTTCCAGCGCTGCCGCCGCGAGGACAAGTCCGCGGCAGCCGACGGCGCCGAGCCGCACGGCGAACTGGCCAACCATCTGCAGGAGGCGCGCTGGACGGTGCGCAATGTCGAACAGCGTTTCTCGACCATCCTCGACGTGTCGCAGGCGATCGTGCGCCGGCAGAAGCACTTCTTCGACTTCGGTTCGATGGCGATGAAGCCGCTCGGCCTGCGCGAAATCGCCGTTGAACTCGAGATGCACGAGTCGACCGTCTCCCGCGTCACCAACAACAAGTTCATCGCCACGCCGCTCGGCGTCTTCGAGCTGAAACACTTCTTCTCGCGCGCAATGGTCACGGCCAGCGGCAGCGCCTGCTCGGGCACGGCGATCCGCGGCCTGATCCAGGACATGATCGCAGCCGAAGTGGCGAATGCGCCGCTGTCGGACGCCGAGATCGCGCGCCAACTGGCGCGGCAAGGTCTGACCGTGGCCCGCCGCACCGTCACCAAGTACCGCCAGTTGCTGCGCATCGAATCGGTGGAGCGGCGGCGCCGCCAGGCTTGATCGACACCGAGCGCCCTGGCCGGCTGGCTGGTGGAGCGACACAGCGCTGCCTCTGCGGCACGCCGATTGCCAATCCACATTTCACTCACAACAAACAGGCATTTCGATGCCATCAGCAACATGAACACACACGTTACCGATCCGTTCGCAACCGCCCTGGCGTCCGCTGTGACCAGGAGGGTGGCGCGATGAGAAAGCTGATCCTCATGGCAGTCGGCGGCTACGTCTGGCGCTGGGTGCAACGGCGCCTGCGTGACCGGCAGACGTCGACGCGCATGACACCGCCTTCTGACATCGGCCGTCCGTGAAGCTCAGGGGGCCTGCATGAAACGAGCTTGGGTCATGCTCTCGGTGGTCGCACTGGCGTCCGTCGGCCTTGCCGCTGTTCGCAGGCAAGCTTCTCGACGGAGCACTGCGCCGAGCACTCTTGCCTGGGACGGTGAGGCGAGCAGCGCGTCGGGTGGAGGCAAAGTCGAAACCATCGATACCGTATTGCCGTCTGGTGACGCTGCTGTCTATGCCGACGCGGCCGAGCGTGAATCCTCGGCTTGATGGAGCGCTGGGGTCAGGCTCGGTTCAGCGCCGCGGTCGCGCGGGCTGTTGCGCGGCCTTGCCGGGCCTGGGCGGAGCCTGAGACCGTTTGAGCGCTTCGGCGCATTGCTGCCGATCGTCTTCGCCCAGATCGACCAGCGCCAGCAGCGCCGCCGGCGGCGCCAGGACGGCGAGCGCGGCAGCGCCGGCCAGGCGCAGCGCGATGCGCCCCTTGTCGAGTCGAACCAGCGGATCGGCAAACGTGCCGTTGATGCGCAGCGGCGCGCGCAGCGAGAACAGCGACATGTCGTGCGGCTGCGCCGTGACGACGAGCGCCAGTGTTTCCTTGGCCAGCGATAGTTCGCCGTCGATCAGCAAGGTGGTGTCGCGGGTGTCGATGAGCGCCGTGTCGGGCCGCGCGATGCCGTCTCGAAGCGTCCACTGCGTGACCGCGCAGCGCAATGGCAGGCGCTGATCGCCGGTGATGAGCACGCCCAGGCTCTCCGCGAGATCGATGCCGGCCAGCTCGATGCCCAGATGCGACACGCTGCCGTCGCGCACCCACAGCCCGGCCTTGCCGTCGAGCGTGGCCATCACCGCGCCGATCGAACGTCCACGGCCGGTGAGGTTGGCCGTGCCGCCCAGAGCGCCGCTGACGTAGCCTGGCGCGCGCTGCGCCGTGGCGGCGGCAGCGTTGTTGTTGCGTGCCTTGACGAAGCGTTCGAGATCGATGCCACCCCAGCGCAGATCGGCGCGCCACGACGGCGTTTGCTGCGTGCGCGCATCGACGGTGATGTCGCCGCGCACGGTGCCATTCGCGGTGCGGGCGAGCAGCTCCTGCACGCTGAGGACACCGCGCTGCAGGCGCACGCGGCCTTGCAGCGGCGCCAGTGATTCGAGCTGCGGCGGGCCGTGCCTCGGTGCGGGTGCCGATCACCGGCCCGAGGTCGGCCAGTGCCAAGCGCTCACCGCCCAGGGTGCCGGACAACAGCGGCGGCGTGCGCTCCGGCTCGTAGCGAAAGTCGCCGCGCAGGCGGCTCGTGCC
>JANNJX010000317.1:0-2063 GCA_031396005.1 Burkholderiales bacterium | reverse complement strand
TAGAAGACGGCTTCGCTGTCGGCCGTCGTTGCTTGGGGGTCACGAATGATCGGCACGTAGTGCGCGTCTTCGATGTCGAGCAGCGCGCGCGCGGTTTTCTTCGGCAGGCCACCGGGCATCTTCTTGTTGATGAAGTGGATCACCTGCTCTTTGATCGGCGCGGCGCCAACCGTCGCCGGCGGCTTTTCGGTCTGGATTTTCGCCGCCAGACGCAGCATCTGGTTCGCAAAGCGCTGCACCTTGAAGCCGACATCGACCATCGCGCTGCGCATCAACTTGATGGTCTGCGGGTTGGTGGCGTTCAAGAAGAACATCGCGGCCGCGTTGCCGGGGCGGAAGCTCTTTTGCCCCATCTTGCGCAGCAGGTTGCGCATGTTCATCGACACGTCGCCGAAGTCGATGTTCACCGGGCACGGCGACAGGCACTTGTGGCAGACGGTGCAATGGTCGGCAACGTCCTCGAACTCTTCCCAGTGGCGCAGGCTGATGCCGCGCCGCGTCTGCTCTTCGTAGAGGAAGGCTTCGATCAGCAAGGACGTGGCGAGGATCTTGTTGCGCGGGCTGTAGAGCAGGTTGGCGCGCGGCACATGCGTCGCGCAGACGGGCTTGCATTTGCCGCAGCGCAGGCAGTCCTTGATGCTGTCGGAAATCGCACCGATGTCGCTGCGCTGCATGATCAGCGACTCGTGGCCCATCAGGCCAAAGCTCGGCGTGTAGGCGGCCGAGAGGTCGGCGGCGAAAGCGTCCGCACCATGGCCGCGCAGCAACTTGCCTTTGTTGAATCGGCCCTGCGGATCGACGCGCTGCTTGTAATCGGCGAACCCGCGCAACTCGTCGTCGGATACGAATTCGAGCTTGGTGATGCCGATGCCATGTTCGCCCGAGATCACGCCGTCCAACCGTCGCGCCAGCGCCATGATGCGGCCGACCGCTTCGTGCGCGGTTTGCAGCATGACGTAGTTGTCGCTGTTGACCGGGAGGTTCGTGTGCACGTTGCCGTCGCCGGCGTGCATGTGCAGGGCGGCCCAGACGCGGCCGCGCAGGACTTGCTTGTGGATGCGGCGGCACTCGTCGATGACCGGAACGAAAGCAGCGCCGGCGAACAGCGTTTGCAAGGGCTTGAGAATTTGCGTCTTCCACGACGCGCGCAGGCGGTTGTCTTGTAGCTGCTCGAAGAAGCCGGCGCTGTCGAGGCCGTTCAACCAGCCTGACCACAGAGCCTGCACATCAGCCAACAGCGACAGCGCCTGCTGCACGCGGTCTTCGATCAACTCGGCGCTGGCGATCTCTTCGGCGTCGTCGCTCTTGCCGAGCGGCAGCGGGCTCTTGCGAAAAAACGCCGTCAGCGCCTCGACCAGTTCCAGCTTGTTGCGCACCGACAGCTCGATGTTGATGCGCTCGATGCCGTCGGTGTACTCCCCCATGCGCTCCAGAGGGATCACCACGTCTTCGTTGATCTTGAAGGCGTTGGTGTGCTTGGCAATCGCCGCGGTACGCTTGCGGTCGAGCCAGAACTTCTTTCGCGCGTCGGCAGAGACAGCGATGAAACCTTCGCCGTGGCGCGAGTTGGCGATGCGCACGACTTCGCTCGTCGCCTTCGCGACCGCATGCTCGTCGTCGCCGACGATGTCGCCGACCAGCACCATCTTCGGCAACGTGCCGCGTTTGCTCTTCGTCGCGTAGCCGACAGCCTTCAGGTAGCGATCGTCCAGGTGTTCGAGGCCCGCGAGCTTGACCAGCGACTGCGAGAACAAATAGTCCTTGATCTCGACGATCGACGGCACCGCGTCCTTCGTGTTGCCGAAGAACTCCATGCAGACCGTGCGCACATGCTTGGGCATGCGATGCACGATCCAGCGTGCGCTGGTGATCAGGCCGTCGCAGCCTTCTTTCTGAATGCCTGGCAGGCCAGCGAGGAATTTGTCGGTGACGTCCTTGCCCAAGCCCTCTTTGCGGAAGGTCGAGCCCGGGATGTCGAGGCGCTCGCTGCGTTCCAGCTTCTTGCCCGTCGCATCGAAGTACTTGAGCTCGAACGACGCCACTTCCACGTCGTGAATTTTGCC
>JANNJX010000290.1:0-2442 GCA_031396005.1 Burkholderiales bacterium | reverse complement strand
TTCTCGTTCTTCTGCACGTCGGCCGGCGTGCCTTCGGCGATCTGCTTGCCGTAGTCGAGCACGGTGACGCGGTCGCACAGGCCCATCACCAGCTTCACGTCGTGCTCGATCAGCAGGATCGTGCGGTTGTCTTTGCGGATGCGGTCGATCAACTCGCGCAGCACGACCTTCTCCGTGGCATTCATGCCGGCCGCGGGTTCGTCCAGGGCGATCAGCTTCGGATCGGTGGCCAGCGCGCGTGCAATCTCGAGGCGCCGCTGGTCGCCGTAAGACAGCGTGCGCGCTTTGTACTCGGCGTATTTGCCGATGCCCACGTAGTCGAGCAGTTGCTGCGAGCGGTCGGCGATGGCTTTTTCTTCGGCCTTGAAGCCGCTCGTGCGAAACACCGCGCCGACGAGGCCCGAGTGCGTGCGCACATGACGGCCGACCATGACGTTCTCCAGCGCCGTCATTTCGGCGAAGAGGCGGATGTTCTGGAACGTGCGCGCGATGCCCGCCTTGGCCACCTGGTGCACCGCTTCAGGCTTGTACGGCGCGCCGCCGAGTTCGAACGTGCCAGAGTCCGGCGTGTACAGGCCGGTGATGACGTTGAAGAAGGTCGTCTTGCCGGCGCCGTTGGGGCCGATCAGGCCGTAGACCTGGCCCTCGTTGATGGTGATGCCGACGTCCGACAGCGCCTGCAGTCCGCCGAAGCGCTTGGACACGCCGGTGACTTTGAGAACGGTGGTACTCATCTTGGCGTCCTCACTTCACCACCGGCGCCGGCGCCGCCTTGCCATGCTCGGGCGACGGCCACAGCCCGCGCGGCCGCCACAGCATGACCAGGATCATCGCCAGCGCGATCAGCAACTGGCGCAGGATGGAAGAGTCGATGCGCCCGCCGGTCATGTTCTGAATGTCGCCCGCCACATAGCGCAGCGCCTCGGGCAGGATGGCCAGCAAGAGCGCGCCGACGATCACGCCGGGCAAATGGCCGATGCCGCCGACGACGACCATGGCCACGATCATGATGCTCTCCATCAGGCTGAACGACTCGGGCGAGACGAAGCCCTGGAAGGAGGCGAACATCGCGCCGGAGACGCCGCCGAACGAGGCGCCCATGCCGAAGGCGAGCAGCTTCATGTTGCGCGTGTTGATGCCCATCGCCTTGGCCGCGATCTCGTCTTCGCGGATCGCCATCCAGGCGCGGCCGATGCGCGAGTTCTCGAGCCGCCAGCAGACCAGCAGGCTGCCGATGACGAGCGCCAGGAACAGCCAGTAGTACAGCGTCACCGATGGGATGCGAACGCCGAAGATCTCGACTGCCTTGCCGAACGAGAAGCCGAAGATGTTCATCGGATCGATGCGGTCCAACCCGCGCGGTCCGTTGGTGATGTTCACCGGATGCTCGAGGTTGTTCATGAAGACGCGGATGATCTCGCCGAAGCCGAGCGTGACGATGGCCAGGTAGTCGCCGCGCAGCTTCAACACCGGCGTGCCGAGCAACACGCCGGCGCTGGCGGCGAGCAGCGCCGCGGCCGGCACCACCACCCAGATCGGCGTGTGCAGGCCGCTCGGGAACATGGCCTTGAAGCCTTCGAAGTTCTCCGACAGATGCGGGCTCGCCAGCAGCGCGTACATGTAGGCGCCGACGGCGTAGAAGGCGACGAAGCCGAGGTCGAGCAGACCGGCGTAGCCGACGACGATGTTCAAGCCGAGTGCCAGCAGCACGTACAGCAGCGCCGACGCCATGATGCGGATGGGGCCCTGGCCGAGGTCGAAGTACTGCGCCAGCAAGGGCAGCGACAGCAGCAGCACGGCGGCGAGCAGGAAGACGGTGACTTGTTTTTGACGGCTCATGTGCATCTCCCCTTCAAGCCCGATCCGCCACACGCTCGCCGAGCAGGCCCGAGGGCCGCAGCGTCAGCACGAGGATCAGCGCGACGAAGGCGAAGATGTCGGCGTAATGGCTGCCGAGCACACCGCCGGTGAGTTCGCCGAGGTAGCCGGCGCCGATGGCTTCGACCAGGCCGAGCAGCACGCCGCCGACCACGGCGCCGGCAAGGTTGCCGATGCCGCCGAGCACCGCCGCCGTGAAGGCCTTGAGCCCCGGCAGGAAGCCCATCGAATGCTGCACGGTGCCGTAGTTGGCGGCCCACATGATGCCGGCCACAGCCGCCAGCGCGGCGCCGATGACGAAGGTGGCGGAGATGACGAAGTCGGGCCGCACGCCCATCAACGCAGCCACTCGCGGGTTCTCGGCGGTGGCGCGCATCGCCCGGCCGAGCTTGGTCTTGTTGACGAGGTACATCAGCGCCGCCAGGATCGCCACGGTGAGGCCGAGGATCATGATCTGCACGATGCTGATCACCGGGCCGCCGAGGTCGATCGGCTCGCTCGGCAGGAGGATCGGGAACGGCTTCGGATTCGGCTTCCAGACGATCATCGCCAGCGTCTGCAACA
>JANNJX010000276.1:0-2127 GCA_031396005.1 Burkholderiales bacterium | reverse complement strand
CGCATTGCGATCAAGAACATCCTGCAGCTCGCGCAAGGCTCGGTGGTTGAGCTCGAAACGATGGCCGGCGAGCCGATGGACGTGCTCGTCAACGGTTACCTGATCGCGCAGGGCGAGGTCGTCGTCGTCAACGACAAGTTCGGCATTCGCTTGACCGACATCGTGACGCCGAGCGAGCGCGTGAAGCGGCTCTCCAAAGCATGAACGCTTCATCCGCGTTCACCTCGTTGCTCTGGTTCATCGCCATCCTGGCGTTGATCCCTGCGGCGCTGTGGTTGTTGAAGCGCACACCGGCAGGCGGCGCAGCGGCACAAGGCACGATGCGCACCGTGGCCGTGCTGCCGCTGTCGCCGAGCCAGCGCCTGGTCACCGTCGAGGTCGGTCGCGGCCAAGCGCGACGCTGGCTGGTGCTGGGCGTGACAGGCCAGCAGATCACGACGCTGCACGAGATGGCGCCGCAGGAAGAAGCGCTTGCTGCCGCGCCCGTCGCCACGCCGTTTGCGCAACTGCTGGCACGCTTCAAGAAACAGGACGGCAGCCATGCGCGCTAGCGTCTGGACCAAAGCCCTCGCGCTGTCGGTGTTGTCGGCCCTTTCTTCAGCAGCTTTAGCGCAGCAGACACAAAGCGGCCCGGGCCTGCCGCTGGTCGTCGCCCAGGGCGCAGCGGGCACCAGCTACTCGGTGCCGATCCAGACGCTGCTGTTCTTCACCGCGCTGTCGTTCCTGCCGGCGGTGCTGCTGCTGATGACCGGCTTCACGCGCATCGTCATCGTGCTGTCGCTGCTGCGCCAGGCGCTGGGCACACAAGCGGCGCCGCCGAACCAGGTGATCATCGGCCTGAGTCTGTTCCTGACCTTCTTCGTCATGGGACCGACCTTCGACAAGGTCTACGACAACGCCTACAAGCCGTTCAACGAAAACCGCATCAACGCCGAAGAGGCCTTCAAGCGCGGCGAGATCCCGATGCGCGATTTCATGTTGAAGCAGACGCGCCAGGCCGACGTGATGCTCTTCGCGCGCCTGGCCAAGTTGCCGGCCGACACCCAAGCCGAGAGCGTGCCGCTGAAGGTGTTGGTGCCGGCGTTCGTCACCAGCGAGTTGAAGAGCGCGTTCCAGATCGGCTTCATGATCTTCATCCCGTTCCTGATCATCGACATGGTCGTCGCCAGCGTGCTGATGTCGCTGGGCATGATGATGTTGTCGCCGGTGCTCGTCGCCCTGCCCTTCAAGCTGATGCTGTTCGTCTTGGCCGACGGCTGGAATCTTCTCCTCGGCTCACTCGCAGCTTCATTCGCCACCTAGCCATGGATGCCTCGCAAGTCTTCACCGCCGGCCAGCAAGGCCTTTGGATGCTGCTGATGGTCAGCGCCCCGGTGCTGCTCGTCGTGCTCGTCGTCGGCCTCGTCGTCAGCGTCTTCCAGGCGGCCACACAGATCAACGAGGCGACGCTGTCGTTCGTGCCGAAGATCATCGCCGCGGTCGTCGTGCTCGCCGTGGCCGGGCCGTGGATGATGACGACACTGGTGGAGTATTTGCAGCGCACGCTGCAGGCGATTCCCTCCGCCGTCGGCTGATCACGCCGTGATCACCCTCACCGAAGCCCAGCTCACCGCCTGGCTGGCGCCGATCTTCTGGCCCTTCATCCGCGTCCTCGCGCTGTTCTCGACGCTGCCCGTGCTCGGCCAGCGCACGGTGCCGGTGCGCGTGCGCGTCGGACTGGCCTTGCTGATCGTCGTCGCCGCGCAAGCCTCGCTGCCGGCGCTGCCGGCGGTGGCGCTCGACTCGCCGCTGGCGCTGTCACTCGTCGCGCAGAACGTGCTGATCGGCGTCACGCTCGGTTTTGCGGTGCGCATCGTCTTCGCTGCGGTCGAGTTCGCGGGTGAATTGATCGGGCTGCAGATGGGCCTGAACTACGCCGGCTTCTTCGACCCCGCCAGCGGCGCGCAAGGCACGGCGACCGCCCGCTTCTTCGGCGCCACGGTCGGCTTTCTCTTCATCGCCATCAACGCGCACCTTCTGGTCGTGGCCGCGGTCGTGCAGAGCTTTCATGCCTTCCCGGTCGGCGGCGAGCCGTTTGCCTTTCTGCGCACGCTGCAGCCGCAGACCTGGGGTGCCGAAGTGTTTGCG
>JANNJX010000250.1:0-3177 GCA_031396005.1 Burkholderiales bacterium | reverse complement strand
TCGAGCCTGGCCAGTTGCGAGCGCAGCGCACCGAGCGCCGTCATGGTTTGCTGAACCTCGGGTGCCGCATCGGCCAGGTTGCGGCGCAACGTCTGCAAGCGCACCTCGGCGGCCGTGGCTTCCGCGCGAAGCCGTGCATAGCCTTCCGCCGACGCTCGGGCGTCGGCCCGCAGTGCACCGGCAGAAAATCCGCTGGCCTGCAACGCGTCTTGCGCCTTGGCCAGGTGGTCTCGCGATTGCACCAGCTGTTTCTCGAAGAAGACGCGGCGCTGCTGCGCGTCGGTCAGCGCCAGGCGATTGGTCAGCAGGCGCAGCTCATCGACATAGCGGTTGGCCATGTCGGCCGCGCGCTGCGCCGATTCGTCCTCGACTTCGACCGTGATCAGGCCGTCTTTCTTGCCGAGCACGATGCGCACGTTGCCGGCCAGCGCCTCGCGCGCTCTGAAGCGGTACTCGACGTCGTAGACCTCTTGCAACTTGAACTCGTCGATCATGCGATCGGCCACCGTCGTGCTCTGCAGCAAGGCCACGTACTGGTCGGCCGGGCTCTTCACGCCGAGTGATCCGCCGGCCAGGCCCGACAGCGCGCCGAGCTGCGAGATCGCCGCCATCGCCGAGCTCTGTTGCTGCTGCGGCGGCAGGAACACCGTCTTTGCTTGGAACGTCGGCGTGATGGAATAGGTCAGGCGGGCGGCCGCCGCGCCGACCAGCAGCGGGCCGATCAGCAGCAGTTTCCAGCTGCCGGCCAGCAGCCGTGCCAGATCGATCAGGCCGATGCCGTCGTCCTCGTCGGTGGGTGCCACGCTGCGCTGCGTTGAGTCGGTGAGCATCGCAGCCTACCGGCTCACCGCCACGATGCCGGCGATCCCCAGCCCGAACTGGTAGAGGATCTGTGTCCAGTCCTTGGCCGCTTGCACGAAGGTGGTCTTGTCGAGTTCCTCCGGCACAAAGACGGTGTCGCCCGGCTCGGCGCGCACGCCGCCGAACGAGTTGCCGGCGCCGAGCCAGCCGCTGCGCTGCTGCGAGCTGACGACGCTGCCGTTGGCGCGAATGACGAAGGTGCTGCGCGCATCGGCGCCGCGCGTGGGCCCACCGGCCAGGCTGAGGAAGTCGTCGAGCGAGCGGCCGTCGCTGTAGAGATAGCTGCCGCCGTTGAAGACCGAGCCGAAGACGCCGACGGAGGTCGGAAGCGAGGGGATCAGCAGGCGGTCGCCGTCTTCGAGGGATAGCGGCGGCAACTCGCGGCTGTCGGGTTGCAACTGCAGCACGACGCGTCCTGTGGGCCGCAGCGCCCGCAAGCTGGCCAGCAGGCGCGTGTTGGCGGTGTCGCGCGAGGCTTGGAACGCCGCCTCTTCGCCTGCGCTGCTGGCGCGCTGCGTCGAGGTTGAGCGCGCCAAGTCGGTTTCGAGGTCACGCAGCGCGCGGTCGTAGTTCAGTTGCTGCGTGGCGCGCACGGTTTCGCGTGAGAAGTCGGTACCGTAAACGTAGGCCGCGGGCGTGAGGCCGCCGGCCGCTGTCAGCGCGTCGGCGATGCTGCTGGCCGGCGGCAGCACGTACTCGCCCGGCCGCAGCACTTCGCCTTCGACCCGCACCCGCTTGTTCTGGCGCTGCACCGGCAGGGCCGAGTCGACCGCGCTGAAGACGCGCATCACGTCACCCTGCTGCAGCGCCGAGGTGGCGCCCGCCGGCAGGCCGACTTGCACGATGCGCACCGTCGCCCGGTCGTCCAGGCGCTCGATGGCCACCCGGCTGGCATCGGCGACGGCGCTCAGGCCGCCGGCCATGGCCAGCGCATCGGTGATGGTTTCGCCCGGCTTCAGCTCGAACACCGCCGGCCGGTTAACGCTGCCGATGAGCCCGACCTGCGGCCCCACCGCGCCGACATGGACCACGTCGTCGCCCTGCAGCACGCGGTCGCCGCTGCGGTCGCCGCGCAGCAGGATGTCGTACAGGTCGAGGGTGGCCACGGTGTCTTTGCCACGGCGCAGTTGCACGTTGCGCATGCTGCCCGCAGCCGACGGACCTCCCGCCTGCAGCAGCGCTTGCGCCACGGTGGCCAGGCTGCTGACGTTGTAGGTGCCCGGCCGCGCAACAAAGCCGGTGACGTAGACGCGCTGGCCACGCAACTGGCCGAGCGAGACCGAGAGTTGGAAATTGCGAAAGACCAGCGCCACCCGCTGCGACAGCGCGGCCGGCAGATCGGCGTAGCGCACACCGGCCACCAGCACCGTGCCGACGCGCGGGATCGAGACGCGGCCGCTGCGATCGACCAGCAGGCGCAGGTCCGCGTCCACCGAGCCCCACAGCGTGAGCATCAGCTCGTCGCCCGGCTTGACGACGTAGTCCACCGGCACCAGCGGCACGATCTCGGTCACGCTGCGGTCGATCGGCGCGAGCATCAAGTCAGCGCCGAAGCGGCGGATCTCGATGTCCGGGCCGGCCTGCTTCTGCACGAACATCTCGAACTCGCCGGGCACGTAGCGTGGCGGCAGGAAGAACTCCTGCGGGTCGCGGTCTTGGCGCAGGCCCTGGTTCTGGCGGTCGCCCGGTCGTCGTTGCTGCTCTTGCTGTTGTTGCGACGTGCCGTCGGCGGCGCCACCCTGGCGCAGACGGATCGGTCCGCTGGTACCGGTGTTGTTGCTGTTGTCGGTAACCTGATTCGAGCGGTTGCCGGTCTGCTCGTTCTGCGGGTTGTTGTTGTTGGTCGTCGTCGATTGCGTCCAGGCCGGCGGCGCGACCATCATCAGGGCGGCTGCGGCAGCGAACGACAACAGGACGTTCTGCACGGTCCTCAGAGCAGGGCGATCGATGACAAGGCGCGTTGGCAACATGGGCGAGGGGTGACGGAAGGGTCGTGGCGAACAGCGCGAGCTGTCCGCACGCGAGTTCAAGACCTGCGCAAGCGACGCCGCCCGATAGGCTGAGCGACATCACGCAAGACGCGCGGCCGGGCTCGTCGATGCGGCGTGGATTCTAGCGTGCAGCTCTGCGCGCTTTCGCGGGCGCTGCCGGTCCGTGACTACACTGGCGGCCGATGTGGCTTCTGCTGATCTCATCCCTCGCCGCCTTTGCCGCGACCTTGCTCATCGTGCGCTTGGCGGTGCCGCTGGCGCGTTTCGTCGGCGACGCTGATCTGTCGGGCCCGCAGAAATTTCACGCGCGTCCGGTGCCGCGCAT
>JANNJX010000221.1:0-1618 GCA_031396005.1 Burkholderiales bacterium | reverse complement strand
CCACCACTGCAAGCCGCCGGGGTTCTGAACATGTACACCAACAGCGCATCCCACCCCGCGTCGACGGCGCCGGCCAACGTGGCGCGCGCCGGCCCAAAGAGCCTGCTGGTGCACGGCTATGAAGTCGTGATTGGCTTCGAGACCCACACCCAGCTGTCGACGCGGTCCAAGATCTTCAGCCGGGCCTCGACCGCGTTTGGCGCCGCGCCCAACACCCAGGCCTGCGCGGTCGACCTGGCACTGCCGGGCACGCTGCCGGTCATGAACCGCGGCGCGGTGGAACGCGCGATCCAGTTCGGCCTGGCGATCGGCGCCTATATCGCGCCGCGCAGCGTGTTCGCGCGCAAGAATTATTTCTACCCCGACCTGCCCAAGGGCTACCAGATCAGCCAGTACGAGATTCCGCTGGTGCAGGGCGGTGTGGTCGAGTTCGTCGTCGCCCCTTCGACAGGCTCAGGGCGATCGGAAGGCAAGGTGGTTCACCTGACGCGCGCGCACCTCGAAGAAGACGCGGGCAAGTCGTTGCACGAGGACTACCAAGGACAGAGCGGCATCGACCTGAACCGGGCCGGCACGCCGCTGCTCGAGATCGTCTCCGAGCCCGACATGCGCTCGTCCGCCGAAGCGGTGGCCTATGCGAAGGCGCTGCACACGCTGGTCGTCTGGCTCGGCATCTGCGACGGCAACATGCAGGAAGGCAGCTTCCGCTGCGACGCCAACGTCTCGGTGCGCAAGCCGGGCCAGCCGTTCGGCACGCGGCGCGAGATCAAGAACCTGAACAGCTTCAAGTTCATGCAGCAGGCGATCGACTTCGAAGTGCAGTGGCAGATCGACCGCGTCGAAGACGGCTTGAAGATCGAGCAGGCCACTGTGCTCTTCGACCCCGGCACGGGTGAGACGCGCGCCATGCGCAGCAAGGAGGACGCGCAGGACTACCGCTACTTCCCCGACCCGGATCTGCCGCCGCTGGTGATCGCGCCCGAGTGGGTCGAGCGCGTGAGAGCAACGATGCCCGAGCTGCCGGGCGCGATGGCGGCGCGCTTCGAGCGTGACGATGGGCTGTCGGCTTACGACGCGGCGATGATGGCGCAGAGTCAGGCCGTCGCGCGGTACTACGAAGCCGCGCGCGATGCGTGCCGGCAGCCCAAGCTCGTCGCCAACTGGGTGATGGGCGAAGTGAGCAAGCGGCTCAATGCCGAAGAGCGCGAGATCGACGCCTCGCCTGTCGGCGCGCAGGCGTTGGCGGCGCTGATCGGCCGCGTCGTCGACGGCACCGTCAGCAACAACGGCGCCCGTCAGGTTTTGCAATCGCTGTGGGCCGGCGAGGGCGCGGATGTCGATGCGCTGATCGCCGCCAAGGGCTTGCAGCAAATGAGCGACAGCAGCGCCCTCGAAAAGATCGTCGATGACGTGATCGCCGCCAACGCCAAATCCGTCGGCGAGATCCGCGCCGGCAAGGACAAAGCCTTCAATGCATTGGTCGGCCAGGTGATGAAGGCGTCCAAAGGCCAGGCCAATCCGGCCCAGGCCAGCGATCTGCTGAAAAGAAAACTAGGCGCCGGCTGACCGCTCGGCGCCGGTGCAACGCTAGTTGGTGCCGCGCGCCGTATCAGCCACC
>JANNJX010000057.1:0-8459 GCA_031396005.1 Burkholderiales bacterium | reverse complement strand
TGTCTCCGTATTGGCACAAAGGAGTTGAAAAACCATGAACACTTCCTGGAGCGTGCGCGCTTGGACGCCGTTATTGTGGCAGGCCGATGGCGCCACCCGCTTGCAGTTCGACCATCTCGGCACGCAGATATTTCACAGTGGCGGCGAGGATGCCCCGGTCAGCGGCCAGACGGTCTGGCGCACCGACGCGCCCGACGGCGAAGTGGGCGTGGCCTGGGACTGGGTGATGTTGTCGGACGACGTCGTCGCCATGGCCGACCCGATGTGCGTCGTGACCAACCTGCGTCTGGTCGGACGGCGTGGCGAGGTGCTGACCTCGTGGGAAGCGGCGCGGCACCTGAGCCAGATCGTCTACGGCCTGCCGTGGCAAGGCGTCGTGCAGCGCGAGGTCAAGCGTCACTTGAACGACTAGGGCTGGCAAGCCCTCGGCCGCTGCGCGGCCACTCCCCCAAGGGCAGGCTCGAGCCGGACGCTTGGGAGCGGCCCGGCGCTGGCCCTAGCTCCACTCCCAGCTCCCTCAACGCAACGCCGCCGCGCGCAACTGCCGCGCGACGAAGGCGATGCACAGCACCGTGATCGCCGCGCACACGGCCAGCGGGATCAACACGTCCAGCGGCGCCAGCGCTTCGCCCTTCAAGACGCGGTTCATCAGCGTCACCTGACCGAGCGCCGGCGTCCACAGGTGCCACGGCGCTTCGCCGCTCTGGTTGAACAAGGTGAACATCGGCAGCAGCGACACGCCGAGGATGACGACGGTGTTGTTGGCCTGCGCTTCCTTGAACGTCTTGCAGCGGATGGCGATGGCCATCATCACCGCGGCCAATGCGGCGGCCAGCGGCGCCAGCAGGGCCAGGAACAGCGCTGCCTCGCGCCCGCCGAACTGGAACATCGCGGCCAGCGTTTCGCTGCGCAGAAAACTTTGCGCCGGCAGGAACGACAAGCAACTCAGCACCGCGATCAACATGCCCACCGCCGCGACAGCGCCCCACTTGCCGATGACGACGTCGCGCCGAGACGCCGGGTTCATCAGCAGCGGCTCGAGCGAGCCGCGCTCGCGCTCGCCGGCTGTCGTGTCGAGCGCAGCGTTGAGCGCGCCGTAGAGCACCGCCATCATGATGAAGAAGGGCAGCATGCCGGTGAGCTGCGCAGCGCGGCTCTGCGGGTTGGCGTGGTCGCGCTCCTCCACGTCGATGACTTCGAGCGTGGCCGGCGCGACGCCGCGCCAGGCCAGCCGCAGCACCGACTGCTCGCTCGAGAAACCACGCAGCAGACGAGCCAGGCGGTTCACCGACTGGCCGGCGCGCTGGTTCGACGACGACGAGACGATCTCCACCAGCGGCGGCTCGCCGCGCGCGAGTTCGGCTTCGAAGTCCTGGCCGATCAACAGCACCGGGTCGCCGAACTGCTTCGACACGAGCTGCGTCTCGTAGTCGGCCGGTGCGGGGGTGATGCGGTAAGTCTGGCGCTCGAAAAAATTCTTCAGCGTCGGCGCATGCTCGATGCCCACCACCACCACCGTGCGCTCCTCCGCGCGCTGCTCGATGCCGGCCACCAGCGCCGACAGCGCGATCAACACGATCGGCCCGATCGCCACCGACGACAGCAGAACGACCATCAGCGTGCGGCGGTCACGCAAGGCGTCGATCAACTCCTTCTTGAAGACGATCCAGGCGTTAGTCATGCGTGCCCCTCATCCGACGGGTACGTCGGCTGATCCCCCGCGGGGATGCGGGCCGGCTCGGGAGCGGCCCAGCGCTCGGCCCGCGGTGAGCTTCCCTTTTCGTCGGCGGTGAAGGCCAGCTTGACGAACGTCTCTTCGAAATCACGCTCGCCACATTGCTCGTTCAGCGCCGCCACCGTGCCCTCAGCCACCGTGCGGCCATGCGAGACGACGACGACGCGGTCGCACAGCCGCTCGACCTCTTGCATGATGTGCGTCGAGAAGACGATGCACTTGCCCTGCTCGTCACGCAGTCGGCGCAGCGATTCGCGCAGTGCGCGCGTGGCCAGCACGTCGAGGCCGTTGGTGGGCTCGTCGAGCACCAGGTTCGGCGGGTCGTGGATGATCGCGCGCGCCAGCGCCGTCTTCATGCGCTCGCCCTGTGAAAAACCTTCGGTGCGACGGTCGAGCAGCGGCTTCATCTCCAGCATCTCGGCCACCAGCTCGGCACGCGCCGACGCCGCATCGGCCGTCATGCCGTGCAGGCGGCCGTAGTAGACGATGTTCTCGCGTGCCGTCAGCCGCGGGTACAGGCCGCGCGCGTCGGACAGCACGCCCATGCGCGCCAACGCACGTTGCGGCGCTTGCGCAACGTCGATGCCATCGACCGTGATGCGCCCGGCATCGGGCACGATCAACGCCGCAGCCATGCGCAGTGTCGTCGTCTTGCCGGCGCCGTTGGGGCCGAGCAGGCCGGTGATGCGCCCGTCCTCGGCGCGCAAGCTGACATCGGCCACCGCCTGTACGGTGCGCGCCTTCTTGCCGCTGCCTTGCGTGAAGCGCTTGGCCAGGTTCTGGATCTCGATCATGGCGCCGCCGCCGGCAACACCATCGGCGCGAACATCGGCGGCCGCGGGATCGTGGTGACGCAGCTCGCATCGACCTGCAGCGCCTCGCCGTCGGTGGCCACATCGACGAAGCGATAGAGCACGTCGCGCATGCAGCCAATGCCCATCACCCCGTGGCCGCCGTTGGGCACGACGACATGCTTGGCCTTTGCACCGAGCGCCGTGGCCACGCGCGCGCCGTGGCGCGGCGGCGTCACCGGGTCGAGCCCACCGGAGAGCACCAGCGTCGCCGCAGGCGCCGGCGGCACCGTGTAGAACGCTTCGGGCACGTCACCGCGCGCCAGCGCCGGGCAAGTCTCGTCATACAGGCTGGCAAAGGCGCCGCCGAAGTCGGTACCCGGTTGGTCGGCGCTGCGCTGCAGGCGCGGAAAATCTTCCGCGCAGACGACGGCGAAGTGCATGCCCGCGGCCATCTGCGTGCCGCGCCGGCCGCCGAACGACAAGGCCACGCCCGCCAGCGGCTCGAAGCGCCCGCGAGTCGCCTCGCCGATCGCCGCCGGCAGCGCGGCGGCCAGCGCCGGCACGTACAGCGGCCCGCGCACCATGGCCAGCAGCGTCTGCTGCGTCAGCAGGATCGTCTCGCTGCGGCCCGAGAGCGGATGCGCCAGCGTCACTGTGCGCGGCAGCGAGGCCAGCAGCGCGCGCCAGCGTTCGGCCAACAGCGGCTCGCGGATTGCGCACGCCTTGTCCTGCTCGCAGGCCGCCAACAGCGCGTCGAGCGCCGCCTGGTTGTCCGACGAGACGGAAGCCGGCAACACCATGTCCGGCGGCGTCACGCCATCGATGACCGCGCGCCGTACATGCTGCGGAAATTGGCGCATGTATTCGAGCACCGCGCGCGTGCCGTACGAGCCGCCGACGAGGTTGATCTTGGCGGCGCCGAGGGCAGCGCGCACCGCCTCGGTGTCGGCCATCGCGATCGTCGTCGTGAAAAAGCGCAGGTCACCGTGCGGCAGCGTCTTCAGCTTGTCGAAGCAGCGCACCTGCTGCGCGCGCAGGCGCTCCAGATCGAACTGCTCGGCCAGCGGACGCGCCGGGTCATCGGCCTCGCAAACCAGCGGCGCGCTCTTGCCGACGCCGCGCTGATCGATCAGCACGATGTCGCGCCGGTTGGTGAAGCGGCCGAGCATCGCGCCGACCTGCGCGGCGATCTCGATCGCGCTCTGCCCCGGCCCGCCGGCAAAGAAGAACACCGGGTCGGGCAGCTTGTTGCGCGCCAGCGCCGGCAGCACAGCGAAGTGGATGTCGATCTGCACCCCCTGCGGCCGTGCCGGATCGAGCGCGCGCACGACCACGCCGCACAACGCCTCGTGCTCGACGCCGCGCAGGCGGCAGGCTTTCAACTCGGCGGCCTGCGCCGACAGCGTGAGCAGCAGCGCGCCGAGAAGGACGGTCGGGTTTCGCATGGCGCGCATTGTCGCGGCGCGCAGCGCGGTCGCGCCAATGGCAATGCCCGTGCACGCAAAAGCAAATCGCGCTATGTTCATTCCTCACTTCCCGACCCGAAAAAGGAACCTCGCATGAAGCTCTACTACAGCCCCGGCACCTGCTCGCTCTCACCGCACATCGTGCTGCGCGAATCCGGACTGCCGTTCACGCCGGTGTTGGTCGACATGAAGACGCACCAGCTCGCCGACGGCACCGACTACCACACGATCCACGCCAAGGGCTACGTGCCGCTGCTCGAACTCGACAACGGCGAGCGCCTCTCCGAAGGCCCTGCCATCGTGCAGTACATCGCCGACCAAGTGCCCGACAAGAGGCTCGCACCACCCGCCGGCACGATGGCGCGCTACCGCTTGATGGAGTGGCTGAGCTTCACCACCAGCGAGTTGCACCAGGGTTTCGGCCCGCTGTTCAACAAGGAGTTTTCTGAAGCCACCAAGGCGTTCTTCAAGCAGAAGCTCGGCGAGCGTCTGGCTTGGGTGGACCAGCAACTCGTCGGCAAGCCCTACTTGATGGGCGATCAGTTCAGCGTTGCCGACGCCTACTTGTTCACCGTCGCCGGCTGGGGTGCTTACGTGGGTGTGGACACCAAGCACCTGCCCGCGCTGTCGGCCACCATGGCGCGGATCGCCGCGCGGCCGGCGGTGCAGGAGGCGATGAAGGTCGAAGGGCTGCTGAAGTAGGCCCGTGATGCTGACCCGGCGGCGACTCGCCCCACTGGCCTTCGCGCCGTGGTGCGTGTGGACGATGGCGCAGGCCGGCGGCGTGACGCTGCAGCAGGCGATGGCCCGCGCGCGTGAGCTGCGCGACGAGGCGCAGCGCAGCGGCGATCAGCCGTATGGCGCCGTCGTCTGGCGCGAAGGGGCAATCGTCGGCGAAGCACCGAGCCGCGTCGTCCTGCACAACGACCCGACCGCGCATGCAGAGATGGAAGCGATCCGCGACGCCGCCCGGCGCCTCGGCACACGCGACCTCTCGCGTTGCTTGCTCGTCTCGACCTCGCGGCCGTGCCGCATGTGCGAAGCCGCGGCCGGCTGGGCGCGCATCGAGCGCATGGTGCACGGCGATGCACTGACCGACTCCGGGCGTCCGTGATGAAGCGGCGCCGCGCAGCGCTCGCGCTCGCCTGGCTGCCGGCCGCCGTGCATGCGCAAGGCGGCACGCCGGCCCTCATCGCCGTTGCCGAGCGCGGCGACATGTCCGAACTGCGCCGCCTGCTCGACGGCGGTGCCGCGGTGAACGCGCGCGATGCGCGCGGCCGCAACGCCGTGCTCGCCGCCACGCAAGGCGGACACGCTGCGGCGGCGCGGCTGTTGATCGAGCGCGGCGCCGATGTCAACGCGCAAGACGAGATCAACGACAGCGCCTTCCTGCTTGCCGGCGCGCGCGGCCACACCGGCATCGTGCGCGCCGCGCTCGGCGCCCAGCCGCCGCCAGACTTCAAGCGCCTGAACCGCTACGGCGGCACGGCGCTGATCCCAGCCTGTCACTACGGCCATGTCGACACCGTGCGCGTGTTGTTGACGACCGCGATCGACGTCGACCACGTCAACCGCCTGGGCTGGACGGCGCTGCTGGAAGCGATCGTCCTCGGCGACGGCGGCGCCGCGCACACCGAGATCGTGCGCCTGCTGCTCGCGCACCGCGCCGATGCGAACCTCGCCGACGCGCAAGGCGTCACGCCGCTGGCGCACGCCGAACAACGCGGCCAGCGGGCGATCGTTGCACTGCTGCGCGCGGCCGGCGCGCGCTGAAAACCGCTCAGAGAGCAGGCGTCTTGTGGTGTGACGAGCGGGCATGAGCGAAAGCCTCTCAGGCTCTCAGCTTTTGGCCGCCAGCAAGCTCTGGCACATCGTGCGCTCGGCCGCTGCCGCCTTCGCGCACAGCGCCGCGACCTTGGGCTGCAGGCGTTTGATCGTCGCCGCCTGCTTGCCGTCGGCGTTCCAACTGACGAGCTTCTTGCCGATGCGTTGCAGCGAGCGGCCGCTGCGGTCGTGCAGCGCGCCGGCATCCTTGCCGGCCTCGCTGAAGATCTGCGCCGCCGCTTTCTCGATGCGCGGCGCGTCCTGCGGCGCCAGATCGATCAGCGCGCTGACGTAGCCCGCGCCCCATTGCAGTCGCGTCGCCGGGCCGACGCTCTTGTCATAAGCCTGCTGGTACCACGACAACGCTTCGTCCTTGTTGCCGAGCTTCTTCGCGTTGCCCGCCAACTGGCTCATCAGGTAGTACGGCGAATGGCTCTTCGCCAGATTGGACTTCAGCAGCGCGTCGCTGTCGGCCCACAAACCGGCCTGGCCTTGCAGGTACGCCACCGCGGTGATGACGGCCTGGCGCTCGTAGCCGTCGGTGATATCACGGTCCATGCGCGACGACGTCTCGCGCACTTCGCTCACCAGCGCCGCGGGCAACTTCGGCGCCGTGCTGTCTTTCGGCTGGCCCAGGCGCGCCAGATCGACACGTTCGATCAACACGCTGACGCGATCGGCGCGCGACAGCGAGGCGTCGTTCTGCAAGCGCAGCAGCGCCGCGTCGAACTGCGTCACCAGCGTGGCACGCTCGGCGCTGTCATCGGCTGTCAGCGCCTTCGCCATCTCGGTCGCGCCGCCTGCGATCACGTCCATCTGCGTGCGCGTTGCCGCCGGGTCGGCGAGCACGCGTGACAGGCGCTGCGCGAGCGCAGCGTCAGGCTTCAGGCCTTTGCCGTCGTCGCTCGCGGCCAACGCCTTCAACCACAGGCGGGTCGTCGTTTCGCCATCACCGGCGGGGGATTTCGCGGCCAGCTCGGCGAGCACGCCGGGCCGGTCGGCCGCGGCGACGAGCCCGCTGTCATCGACCTCCCACGAGTGAAAGGCCAGCATGCGCCACTCGTTGGCGCTGATCGTTTTACCGCCGCGCGCATCGGCCAGCACCGCGGCGATCGGCCGCCCGCCCGCGAGGCCCGCTTCGAGCAGCGACAGCACCTGTGGCGCATCAGCCTCGCCCGGCAGGCGCGTGATCTCGCTGCCTTCGGGCGTGAACAGCACCATCGTCGGGTATCCGCTGACCTTGAAGCGCGCGCCGATCTTCTGCGCCGCCGGCCGGTCGCCGTCGACAAAAACGGCGACGAAGTGTTTGCTCTGCGCCGCGAAGTCCTGGCGGTTGAACAAGGTCGCCTTCAACTGGTTGCACGGCGGGCACCAGTTCGCTCCCCAGTACAGCAGCAGCGGTTTTTTCTGCGCCTTGGCCTGCGTGAACGCGCGTTCGATGTCGGCATCGGCCGCGGCGACCAGCCAGGCGACGTTGTTCGACGGCAGGCTCGGCGGCGCGGCGTGCGCGAGCATCGTTGCCGACAGCGCGCAGGCGGCAACGAGGGTCTTCAAGGTGATGGGCAGCATGCGCCGCATTGTGCGCCGCGCCGAATCAGTTTGCGGCGTCCGGGGGCTCGCCGAGATGGCGCTGCGCCGCGTCGTCCTGCGGCGGCAGAGGGGTCGCCCGCGCCAGCGCCATCCACACCGCGAAAGGCAGCCCGGCCTCGAACGGCATGGAGCGCGACGGGGCGCTGCGCAGCACGTCGAGCGTCGCGAAATTCGCACCGCGCGCGACCATCACTCCGCATTCGGGTGGGATCTCGTCGGCGTGACCGATGCCTTCGGCGAGCACGTACCAGCAAGCGCCGGCCATGCCGAGGTAGGCCGCGCGCTTGGCGTCGTGGCGCAAGTCGGAGAGCAGGTCGGCGCGGCGCACCTTGATCTCGTGGACTTCGGGCTGCAGGTAGCCGGCGACGCTGGTCTGACGCACCGAGAACACGTCGGGCATCGCCATCGTCCAGCGTTCCCCCCTCGCCTGGTCGGCAGCGGCGACACGCGCGCGCAGCGACAGCCCGCACCACGCAATGCGCCCGGCGCGCTGCTGTTCGAGCACCACGCGCGCCACCAACGCCTCATGCGCATCGCGCGCCTTGCGGTTGCGTTGCAGCGTCGCTGCCAGCACGCCAACGCCGGCGTCGCTGACGCGCAGCGTCTCGCGCCCCACGTCGTCGCGCACGCGCTCGATCAACCCGGCAGCGAGCAGCTCGAGCTCGATCATGTCCCGGCACGGCCAGCCGGCCGAGCGCCAGACATCGCGCAGGCGGCGACGGTGAAAGGCAGTCAGCGGCAGTGAAGGCGGCATGCAAGCGGGCTGAATGGCAAAGCGCGGCGGCGAGCCTACATTGAAGCCATGAACACCACCGTCACCCAACCCCGCGCGATCGAACGCCTCATCACCGGCCAGCCCACCAGCGACGGCGCCGGCGTCAAGCTGACGCGCGTGCTGACGCAAGACCTGCAGCGCCGGCTCGATCCGTTCCTGATGCTCGACGCCTTCGGCAGCGACGCGGCCGACGACTACATCGCCGGCTTCCCCGACCACCCGCACCGCGGCTTCGAGACCGTGACCTACATGCTCGCCGGCAACATGCGCCACCG
>JANNJX010000215.1:0-1765 GCA_031396005.1 Burkholderiales bacterium | reverse complement strand
GCCGTCGTACTCGAAGGCCTCGCCGCGCGACGCGGACTCGATGGTGACGCGGCCCGTGCTCATGTCGAGACGGCGCGCCACGAGCTGGTGTGCGGCGGTGCGTTGCAGCACCTCGTCGATCCACGCGATGTCGATGAGCGGCTCCTGCATAAGCCGCAGGTTGCCGCCGCAAGGCAGGCCGAACCGCGCGGCCTCTTCTTTGCTGACACCGTACGTGACCAGCGACGGCATGGCCACACGCTCGCCAGCGCGCACGCGCTCGATCAGATCGTCCTCGACACAGCCGCCGGAGACCGAGCCGACCACCAAGCCGTCGCCGCGCATGGCCAGCAGCGCCCCCGGCGGCCGCGGCGCCGAGCCCCAGGTTTCGATCACGGTGACGAGCCACACGGCGTGGCCATCGCGCTTCCAGTCGCGTGCCTGGCCGAGCACTTGAAGATCGAGACTGTCCATCACTGGTCCGCTATGCCGTCCTGTTCATATCGCTTTCGGACACCGATGCTGCCCACAATGCGGGCCCTCACGACGCCCCACCATCATGACCCACCGCCGCGTTGCCTGCATCGTGCTGGCCGTCTTTGCCCTTTTGCCGTTCGGCATGGCACAGGCCCAGGACAAATCGTTCGTCGTCGCCTCGACGACGTCGACCGAGCAATCGGGCCTGTTCGGCCAGTTGCTGCCGGCGTTCAAAAAGGACAGCGGCATCGACGCGCGTGTCGTTGCTGTCGGCACCGGACAAGCGCTCGACATGGGCCGCCGCGGCGACGCCGACGTGGTCTTCGTGCACGACCAGGCGGCCGAAGAAAAATTCGTCGCCGACGGCTGGGGCGTCAAGCGCCTGCCCGTCATGTACAACGACTTCGTGTTGATCGGCCCGAAGGCCGACCCGGCCGACGTCAAGGGCGGCGACATCAACGCCGCGCTGACCAAGCTCGGCGCCTCGCAGCAAGCCTTCATTTCGCGCGGCGACAAGAGCGGCACCCATGCTGCCGAGTTGCGCTACTGGAAGGCCGCCAACATCGACGTTGCCGCCGCCAAGCCAGCCGGCTACAAGGAGTGCGGCTGCGGCATGGGCCCGGCGCTGAACCTGGCCGCGCAGAGCAACGGCTACGTGCTCGCCGACCGCGGCACTTGGCTGGCGTTCAAGAACCGCGCCGATCTGGCGGTGCTCGTCGAAGGCGACAGGCGCCTGTTCAACCAGTACGGCGTGATGGTGGTCAACCCCGAGAAGCACGCTCACGTGAAGAAAGAGTTGGCGCAGAGCTTCGTCGATTGGCTCGTCTCCACCAAAGGACAGAGCACGATCGCGGCCTACAAGATCGAGGGCGAGCAACTGTTCTTTCCGAGCGCTGGCAGGTAGTGCGTCACGGGTAAAGCCGTTGTCGGCCCGTTGCCGAAATTCAAAGTCCCCTTTGTGCGTCGATCGCGCTTGGCACGAGAGCGGCGCGGCGCCCGCGCTCATGCTGGAGTACCAGAAATCGCGCGGTCGCCGCACCGCCCTCAGGCCGGTCGAGCCGGTGTTTCTTCGCCACCTCGAAGAAGAACAGCCGCCACCGGCAAGGCGATGGGCGGGCCGCGGGCGCAGCGCATAGGCGCCGCCGTGCACCGCAGGCTTTGGGTCGGCGCGCGTACCCGCGCCGCTACTCCAGCGTTGAGCGCATTGATCTTCGTGGCGAGCGTGGAAAGTGTATCGCTGCCGGACAGTTGAATCTTAAAGGTCGTCGTGCCATCAATCGTGGACCCAACCGCGCTGCCGGTCAGGTGC
>JANNJX010000206.1:0-1660 GCA_031396005.1 Burkholderiales bacterium | reverse complement strand
GCGTGGCTCGGCCTGCTCGACTGGCGCAACCTGGCGACATCGCTGGTGCTGGTGCCGCTGGCGCCGCTCGGCGTCTGGCTGGGCATCTGGTTGACACGGCGCATTGCCTCAGCGTGGTTCTATCGCTTCGCCTACACCGGCATGGCAGCCACTGGGATCAAGCTGTTGTGGGACGGGCTGCGCTGACGTTCAGTCGTCGCTGTTCGCCGGCTCGGCCCACCCCGCACCCGCGCCACGGCTGTCCTTCCTCTGACGCTCGTCGGCCATGAACTGCTCCATCTGCGCGCGGCCGATCTTGCTCATCGCGATCAGCTTGGATTCGTCCTTGAAGTGCGGCGCCGCCTGTTCGAGCTGCTCGAGGTTGTGGCGGCGAAAGCGCAGTGCCAGATTGCGCGCCTGGTGGCGCTCGAAGCCGAGCGTCTCGAGCACGCCACGCGCGCTCATCAGCGCGGAATCGAACGTCTCGCGCTCGATCAGCGTCACGCCGCGGTCGCGCAATTGGTAGAGATGCTGCACGTTGCGCGCGCGGGCGACGATCTGCAGCGCGGGGAAGTGTTCGCGCGCCATGTCGACCAGCGCCAGGCTTTGCTCGATGTCATCGATGGCGACGACGAGCACGCGCGCATCGGCGGCACCCGCCTTGCGCAACAGGTCCAGGCGCGTCGCGTCGCCGTAGAACACCGTCAGGCCGAAGCGGCGGATGCCTTCGACGGCTTCGCTGTCGTAGTCGAGCACGGTCGGCTGGATGCCGTTGGCCAGCAGCACGCGGCCGACGATCTGTCCGTAGCGGCCGAAGCCGGCGATGATGACCTGCTGGTTCTGCGGCTCGTCGAACTCGGCGAGTTTGCGCGTGCCTTGCTGCGCCAGCCGCGGCAGCAACCACTTGTCGGCGAGCACCAGCGCCAGCGGCGAGATCAGCATCGACACCGCCACCGCCGCGACGAGCAGCGAGGATGTGCCGCCGTCGATCACGCCCGCCTGCTGCGCCGCCTGAAAAACGACGAAGCCGAACTCGCCGCCCTGCGCCAGCAAAATGACGAACACCGGCCGCTCGGCCAGCGGGATCGGCATGCCGCGCGCGATGACCATCAACACGATTGCCTTGACGAGCAGGAAGCCGAGCACGATCGCCGCCACGAGGCCCGGCTGCGCGAAGACGACCGCAAAGTCGATGCTCATGCCGACAGCGATGAAGAACAGGCCGAGCAGCAGGCCCTTGAACGGTTCGAGATCGGTCTCCAGCTCGCGCCGGTATTCGCTCTCGGCGAGCAGCACGCCGGCGAGGAAGGCGCCCAGCGCCATCGACAAACCGACGGCATGCATCAGCGCCGCGGTGGCGACGACGAGCAACAGCGCCGCAGCGGTGAAGACCTCCGGCGTCTTGCTGCCGGCGATCCAGCGCAGCGCCGGGCGCAGCAACAGCCGGCCACCGAGCAGCAGACCGGCTATCACCGCCACCGCTTTGGCAGCACCCCACCAGCCGCCGCCGGCCGCTTGCGCCGCCGCGGGCGCGAGGAAGGGCATCGCGGCCAGGATCGGAATCGCGGCCACGTCCTGGAACAGCGCGACGCTGAGCACACCCTGGCCGGCGTTGGTCGGCATCGCCTTGCGCTCGTTCAGCACCGACAGACCGATCGCCGTGGACGACATCGCCAGGCCG
>JANNJX010000196.1:0-3151 GCA_031396005.1 Burkholderiales bacterium | reverse complement strand
TCGCGAGCGGCTCCAGTACACGGCGCGCTGCGTTTCGGCCGTCCTGGCCAGCGCCTCGCGGTTCATGAAGGCGAACATCAGCACGTCGTTGCTGCCGACCTCCTGCGCGATCACCGGCACGAGGCCGTCGCGGTCCCACTTGATGGCATCGAGCCAAGCGTCCATCAGCGCCCGCCCGGCCGTCCGAAGGGCGCTGACGCCCCCTCGGGGGGCAGCGAACGAAGTGAGCGTGGGGGCATCATGGATGGAGTTTAGTGGGTCGCCCCGGCAAAACCGCGCTCCTCGGCAAACCAGGCCAGCACCGGCAGCGTGCCCGGCAGCAGCGGCTTGACGGTGGCCGGCAGGTCTTGCCACGCCATCTGCTGAAGCTCGCGCATCTCGAAGGCGCCGCTCCATGCGAAGACCTTGCAGAAATGCAGTCGCACCAGCGCGTGCGGGTAGTCGTGCATCGTCACCTGCCAGGGCTCGGCCGCTCCGATCGTGATGCCGAGCTCTTCGTGCAGTTCGCGCCGCAAGGCTTGTTCGATGCTTTCGCCCGCTTCAATCTTGCCGCCCGGAAACTCCCAGTGCCCCGCATAGACCTTGCCTTCGGGGCGCGAGGTCAGCAGGAAGCGACCGTCGGCGTCGATGAGGACGCCGACCGCGACATCGACAGGTTCACGCTCGCCCACACCAATCGCGCGCAAACTGATAGGCCACGCGGCCCGAGCGCGATCCACGCTCCAGCGCCCAAACGAGCGCCTCGGGGCGCGCCGCTTCGAGCCGCTTCGCATCGTTTTCGCCGAAGTGATGCAGCCACTGCGCGATGATCGCCAGGTACTCAGTCTGCGTGAACGGATAAAACGACAGCCACAGACCAAAGCGCTCGGACAACGAGATCTTCTCCTCGACCACCTCGCCCGGATGCACCTCGCCGTCCTCGGTGTGCGTGTAGCTCAGGTTCTCCTTCATGTACTCGGGCAGCAGGTGGCGGCGGTTGCTCGTCGCATAGATGAGCACGTTCTCGCTGGCCTGCGCGACCGAGCCGTCGAGCACCGACTTCAGCGCCTTGTAGCCGGGCTCGCCCTCGTCGAACGACAAGTCGTCGCAGAAGATGACGAAGCGCTCGGGCCGCTCGGCGATGACATCGACGATGTCGGTCAGATCCACCAGGTCGGCCTTGTCGACTTCGATCAGGCGCAGCCCCTGCGGCGCGAACTCGTTCAGGCAGGCCTTGATCAGCGAACTCTTGCCGGTGCCGCGGGCGCCCGTCAGCAGCACGTTGTTGGCCGGCCTGCCGGCGACGAACTGCATCGTGTTGGCGATCAGGCGGTCGCGCTGGCGATCGACCTCCTTCAGCTCCGCCAAGCGGATCGTCGCCACATGCTTGACGGGCTCGATCACGCCCGCGCCGCTGCGTTTGCGGTAGCGGAACGCCGTCGAGGCCGACCAATCCGTCGCCCGCGCCGGCAGCGGCAACACGGCCTCCAGCCGGGCCAGCAATTCATTCGCGCGTTCGATCAGCGTTTCGACAGTCGGCTTCATGGCACCTCTTGCACCGCATTGTCGGCGACGACGAAGACGCGGTCGTCGGGCGCGCGCTCGATCGGGTGCATGCCGGTGAACGCGCCGAAGGCCGGCAGCACACCGACGCCCGCACGGAAGTGAAAGCACGGCAGGCGCAGCCGGTCGATGCCGCGGCCGACCGTCGTGCACGGGTGCAGATGGCCGGCCAGCACGAACGCGCCGCGGTGCGGCTCGGGGTGATGGCACAGCGCCAGTTGCGGCGCGGCCGGCAGCGTCAACGGCTCGTCGACGCAATGCACACCCCAGGACGGCGGCGGATCGCCGGCGCGATCGTCGTGGTTGCCGCGCACGAGCAGCAGTTCGAGCGCGCTGCGCTGCGCCCGCCAGGCAGCCACGGCGGCGAGTGTGCCGCGGTCGTGCGCATGGCGCGAGTGCAGCAGGTCACCGAGAAAGACGATGCGCTTCGCGTCATGCGCCGCCAGCAGCGCGTCGATCGCATCCAGGTTGCCGCCGGTCGTTGCCTCCGGTACCGGCACGCCGAGACGGCGAAAGCTCACTGCCTTGCCGATGTGCGCATCGGCGATCAACAGCGTGCGCTCGGCGGGCCACCAGACGGCTTTGCCCGCCAAGAGCTGCAGCGCAACGCCGCCGACCTCGATCGTCGCCGTCGTCGCGTTCAAACGAAGAGTCGCAGCCCCGCTTCGAGATGCTCCGTCGGGCTGCGCTTGAAGCCCGAGCGCGCGTAGCGCTGCAGGCGGCCGACGGTGAACGCCGTCAGCGCCGACGCTTGCGCGTTGCTGTCCACGGTCGGCTGCGCCGAGCCGCCCGCCTCGGCTGCCGCGCGCAGGCATTGCCGCAGTTGCGACTCGACTCGGTCGAAGAACTGGTTCATGCGCGCGATCAGCCGCTCGTGCTCGAAGACCAGCGCGTCACCGACCATGACGCGCACCATGCCCGGGTTCTTCTCGCCGAAGCCGAGCACCACCGCAACGATCTTGCCGGCCTGCTGTGCACCCGCCGGCTCGCGCTCGACGATCTGGTTGACGAGCGTGAAGACGCTCGACTCGATGAACTCGATCAGGCCTTCGAACATCTGCGCCTTGCTGGCGAAGTGGCGGTACAGCGCCGCTTCGCTCACCGACAGCTTGGCCGCCAGAGCCGCCGTGGTGATGCGCTCCGCCCCCGGTTGCTCGAGCATCTGCGCCAGCGTCTGCAGGATCTGAACGCGGCGCTCGCCGGGTTTCGGACGCTTGCGCGTCTTCTCCGGTTTGGTGGTGGCCGCAGCGCTGTCGTCGGCGTCCGGCTCTTCGGTCAGTGCATTCACAACAAGCGTCTTCTCAGTTCCCTCAGCGAAAAGATTCTGGCACACACGTATGCAGGCCTGCGGTGCAGGTAAACACCAACTTTGTCGGCGCCGGTGCGATGTTTTTTCGCCATGCGCATCCAACGCTGCATCCACACCGTCGCCATGCCGATGGAAAACGCCGACTTTTGGTGCTGCAACGTGTCTTCGACGAGCACGCAGCGCGACGGCGGCACTTTCAGCCGCGCCGCGATCGCCCGCAGCATGCGTGCATCGGGCTTGGGCCGCAGGCTGCCGAACATCGCCATGTCTTCGATCGCCAGCAGGCCATCGAAGTGGTGC
>JANNJX010000587.1:0-3684 GCA_031396005.1 Burkholderiales bacterium | reverse complement strand
AGTACGCGAGGTCGGGCTTGTCGCGCGTCGAGCCGAGGGCCGAGGCCGGCGTTGCCGCCACACGTTCCAAGTGCGCCGTGGTCTCCATCGTCAGGTCGATGAAGTCTTCATTGACGATGCCGCGCACGCCGTGGCGCGCGCCGTAGACGCGCTCCACACTCGGCAGGCCGCGCGCGGCCAGCACCGCGCCGACGAGCGACTGGTTGATGACGGCGGTGGGGCCGCCGCCTTGGGCGATGAGGATCCGTTGGCCGCTGCTGCTCATACGCTCTCCTTGTTCGAGTGGCGCAATTGTGCAGCGTTGCCAGCACAATCCCCTGCATGGGCACCCTCTATCTCGTCCGCCACGGCCAGGCCTCTTTCGGCGCCGCCGACTACGACCAGTTGAGCGACCTCGGCCGGCGCCAGTGCGAGCGCCTGGGCGCCTGGTTCCGCTCGCATGGCCGGCGTTTCGACGCCGTGCTCTGCGGGACGTTGAAGCGCCACGCTCAGTCGCTGGCCGCCATCGAGACCGGCCTGGGCGCGCAGCATGACGTGCAGACGCGCACCGAACTCAACGAGTACGACAGCCATGCCCTGATCCGCACGGTGCACAGCGGGCCGCTGGCCCCCGTGGGCAACGCCGCCGAGGCGCGCGTGCACTTTCAGTTGCTGCGCGAGGGCCTGTCGCGCTGGATGCAGGGCCAGTCGCGGCCCGAGGGCATGCCGCGCCATGCGGCCTTCATTGCCGGCATCGACGAGACGCTGACGCAGGTGCGCGAGCGCCACGCCGACGGCACGGCGTTGATCGTCTCCAGCGGCGGGCCGATCTCGATGGCCATCGGCCATGTGCTCGGGCTGCAGCCCGAGGGCGTGATCGAGCTCAACCTGCACTTGCGCAACAGCGCGGTCTGCGAGTTTCGGATGACGCCCAAGCGCCTGCACCTGATGACCTTCAACGCCCTGCCCCATCTGGACGGCCCGGAGCATGCGTCGTGGGTGACCCACGCCTGAGCTCGCCGCGTCAGGGCCAGACCAGGCGCCGCGGCGTGCCGCCGCCGTCCCACTGCCACAGTGCGCCCTCGGTGGTGATGGCGATCGTCGCCGTGTCGCCTGCAGCGACCGCGCCGACATGCTGCATCACAGCCGCGGGCTCGATCGCAAAGCCCTCGCCCCAGGCCCACAGGCTGCCGTCGGCGCGGATCGCCAGCGAGTGGCGTGAGCCGGTGGCGATGGCCACCGCGCCGCTGAAGATCGGACCCCAGCGGTCGGCCTTGTCGCCCAGGCCGTGGTGCGACAGCGGACCGAAGCGGTTGCCTCCCGTGCCCATCACGGTGCCGTCGCGCTTCAGGGCAATCGCGTGGCCGGTGTGCGCGCGCACAGCCACCACGTCTTGCGCCGTGGCGACGAAGCCGGGCGTGGCAGTGAGCTTGCCGTCGCCGTACTGGCCGCGGTGCGCCAGACCCCGGGCGAAGAGCGTGCCGTCGCGCGTGACGCAGTAGTCGGCGCTGTCGCCGATGCAGGCCTCGACCACGTGGCCACCCACGCCGCCACCCACGCTGTCGGCCACGCGCGCCGGCGCCGCGCCGCCCTGGCCGTACCACAGCGCACCGCTGCGGTCGATCGCAAACCAACCCGAGTCGCCGGCAGCGAAGCGCGCCACGCCTTGCATCAACGTGCGCGCGGCGTCGTGGTCGGTCCAGGTGATCAGGCTGCCGTCGGCGAGCAGCGCGAAGTACGCGCTCTTACCGACCCCCACCTGCACGACGCCGCTGCGCAGCGCGCGTGGCGCGCCGCGGCGGACCCAGCCGTGGGCGGCGCCACCGCGCAAGGCCATGTGGCGCTCGTAGTACGAGGCCAGCTCGACGCTCGAGGCATCGGCCCGCAACGACGGTGCTGCGCTCATCAGCAAACTCCACAAGCAAGTGCGGCGGCTGATGAGGACATGACTGCGCACGCGCTCTAGCGCCCAACCGAAAACAGCCGCGCATTGTTGACCGCGTAGACGCGGCCGTCGGGCCCGATCGCCGTCGGCGTGTACGACTGCGCGTAGCCGTTGTTCAAGCGGATGCGCTCGGACAGCGTGTTGCTCGGCAGGTGCCAGCGGTACAGAGAACCGTCTTCGCTGTTCATCAGCACCGAGTTCGTCTGCGGATCGACTGCGGCGGTGTTGATGCACCACTCCTCGACACCGCCCGGGTACTCGCTGCTCGCCGTCGGACCGAGCACGCTGAAGACTTCGCGCATCACCTGCGCCGTGGAGAAGCGATCGGTCTGCGCCGCGTTCGGGTCGACGATGGCCACGCGGTGCTGACCGTCACCCGTGCCGACGCCGCCATAGCTGTTGTACTTGAGCGCCAGCAGGTAGACCGAGGTGCCGGTGTACTGCGGCACGATCTCGCGCGGCACGATCGACGCCGTGGTGTCCCAGCCGAAGCCGCCGGGCGTCTTGGCTTGCGCCAGCGTCGCATCGAAGTGCAGCAGCCAGCCGCGGAAGTTGTGCGACGGCGGCATGGCCTCTAGCACGCCGATGAAGACATCGCCATCGGGCCCGACCGTCGGTGACGACGAGGCGTTGTCGTTGACCCAGGCCGTGCTGCCCTGCAAGGGATCGATCAAGGCCACACTCGCGCGCGCGGCCAGCGTGGCGGCGTCAAGCGCGAGCAGGCGGCCCGACGCGCGCGCGCCCGCCGCCGGCTGGTTGTTGACGACGACGTAGAGCGTGCGTTCGTCGTTCGACAATGCCGGCGCGCAGTTGGTGGCCGTCTTCACCATCGCCTCATCACCCGCCACGCTCGCCGCCACCCAGTTCGCACTGCCGTCGGCGCCCAGGCGCGCGATGCCGCCGACGAGAGCGGCGGCGTTGCTGCCGCTGACGGTGAAGCCGAAGAAGACGTTGCCCGCGCTGTCGCTGGTCAGCGGCGTGTTGATGAAGACGACGGCGTCATAACGTGCCGGGTCGGCGTTGTATGCCGCCTCGCCGTAGAAGACCCGCGTGCGCAGCGCAGCGCTGGCGTCGTCGGCGTTCGCGCGTTCGAGCACACGGCCGGCCGACGTGGCGACGAGCAGGCGCGCATCGGCTGTCAGCACCGGGTTCAGGCTCGGCAGCCAGTGGTGCGGCGGCAGGCGGTAGGCCGTGTCCAGCGACCAGAGCAGCGCGCCCGTGGCGCCGATCCGGGCCTCGACGCGAAAGGCGTTGTCGGCGCCGGTGCGCACCGGCAGCACGACGGTGTTGCGCCGCGTGATCACCGGCGAGCCGTAGTGCGCGAGCAGCGCGCCGTTGCCGCTGTACGGCGGCGCCAGGTCCACCGGTGTGCTCCACCAGATCGTGGTCAGCGTCTGTGTGGCGATGATCTCGCCGAGGGCCGAATGCTGCGCGTTGCGCGCGAAGCCGAACCACGCCGGCCCATCCACAGGCACCACGCCGGCCGAATCGACGACGACGGCCCGCGGATCGCCGACCGACTGAACGCGCGACACCGCCGCGATGCTCGCGGTCGCGTAGTTGAGGTGGGGGTTCAAGTCCACGATCGAGGGACTCGCCGGTGCCGTGGGGTCCACGTTTGCAAGCAGCACGCGCAGGAACCGGCCCGCGATCGTCGGCTCGAAGCGCTTCTCGTTCGTCGCGTCGGTTCCCACGACGTAGACGCGGCCCGTCGTGGCGTCGACCGTCAGGTCCATGCACAGGTTCATGAGTCGCGGCAC
>JANNJX010000151.1:0-4048 GCA_031396005.1 Burkholderiales bacterium | reverse complement strand
CTGCGCGACGAGTTGAGCAGGTTCTCGTCGGCCGCGGCGATGCGCTCGGCGCTGTAGCTGCCCAACAGCGACGCCGGTGCGCGGCCGGCGATCACGAGTGCGAGCTTCCACATCAGGTTGTCGGCATCTTGCACGCCCGAGTTGGCGCCGCGCGCACCGAACGGCGAGACCTGATGCGCGCTGTCGCCGACGAAGAGCACGCGGCCGTGGCGAAAGTTGGCCATGCGCCGGCACTGGAAGGTGTAGACGCTGACCCATTCGAGTTCGAAGCCGATGTGCTCGAAGCCTTGCTGGTCGAGCGCGGCGCGCACACGCTCGCACACACGCGTCGGGTCTTTTTCTGCTTCGGGGTCAGCGTCCCAGCCGAGCTGGAAATCGATGCGCCAGACGTTGTCGGCCTGGCGGTGCATCAGCGCGCTTTCGCCGCTGTGGAATTTCGGCGCGAACCAGAAGCGGCGCTCGGTGCGGTCGAGCGGGAAGGGCTCGCCGTGCAGCACCACGTCTGCGATCAGGAAGCGATCCTGGAAGACCTTGCCGGAGGTGTCCATGCCCATCTGCCGCCGCACCGTGCTGCGCGTGCCGTCGGCGGCGATCAGCCAGTCGGCGTGCAGCGTGTAGGGGCCGTCCGTCGTATCGATGTCGAGCGTGACGCCGTCCTCGGCCGGCGTCACCTGCTTCAACTTGTGCTGCCAGCGCAGGTTGATGGCAGGCAGTTGCTGCGCACGCTCGACGAGGTATTGCTCGAGGTGGTATTGCTGCAAGTTCACCATGCCCGGCCGGTGGTGGCCGGCTTCGGGCAGCAGGTTGAAGCTAAAGACCTCGTGCTCGCCGTGAAAGGTGCGGCCGACGTTCCACGTCACGCCTTTGTCGACGACCCGCTGGCCGAGGCCCAGGCGGTCGAAGATTTCCAAGGTGCGTTTGGCGTAGCAGACGCCGCGCGATCCGAGCGAGACGGTGTTGTCTTCGTCGAGCAGGATCACCGGCAGGCCGCGCAGCGCGGCGTCGATGGCAGCACTCAACCCCACCGGGCCGGCGCCGACGATCACCAGTGGCACGCGTCGGGCTTCATGCGCACCGAGTTCCGGGGCGCGCCGATATTCGTACCGCGGCCACGTGTAGGTGGCGAGCACGTCAGTGTTTCTCGTGCATCCACGCCGCGTGCTGCGGCGCTTTCCTGGTGCGGCTCCACTCGTCGAGCATCTCCCACTTCACCGCGTCGAGCTTCTGGCTCATCTCCGGCGTCGCGGTGTCCACCGCGAGTTCGAGGCGGTGGCCGTTGGGGTCGAAGAAGTAGATCGATTTGAAGATCGTGTGCTCGGTCGGTCCGATCACGTCGATGCCCGCGGCTTGCAAGCGCGCCTTGGCGGCGTGCAACTCGTCGAGGCTGCCGACCTTGAAGGCGATGTGCTGCACCCACTCCGGCGTGTTGCCGTCGCGGCCCATCGGCGGCGCGTTGGGCAACTCGAAAAACGCCAGCACGTTGCCCTGGCCGGCGTCCATGAAGACATGCATGTACGGATCGGGCGCGCCGGTGGAGGGCACGTTGTTCTCGGCGATGGCGAGCACGAAGTCCATGCCGAGGTGCTGGCGGTACCACTCGACCGTTTGCTTGGCGTCGCGGCAGCGGTAGGCGACATGATGAATGCGTTGAAGCAAAGGCATGATCAGCTCCGAAGGGCCGCCCCGAGGGGCTGAGCGCCCCCTCGGGGGGCAGCGAATGCAATGAGCGTGGGGGCTGTCATCTCAACCCTCCAAGGACTTCCACATCTCGATGTCGCGCTCAGCGGTCCAGACGCGCGGGTCGCGGTACTGCGTGGCTTCATCGTACGCGCGCGTCACGTCGAACGGCATGCAGTGGTCGAAGATCACCCAGGCGCCGTACTTCGGCTTCAGCGCGGCATGCGTTTCGCGATAGACCGTCTTCAGGTCCTTGCCCGAAGCGGCGCCGGCCTTCACGCTGGCGTACAGGTCGCTGACGAAGGCGCGCGTCGAGTCGAGCCCCGCTTTGACTTGCGCTTCGCCCTTCAGCGCCGGGCCGCGACCGGGCACCAGAGCCTGGGCATTCAGCGCCGCGATGTTGTCGAGCGTCTTCGGCCAATCGCTGAAGTACGCGTCGCCGGCGTACGGCGTGGCGTCGAACTCGACGAGGTCGCCCGACAGCAGCGTGCGCTCCTGCGGCAGCCAGACGACGCTGTCGCCCTTGGTGTGGCCGCGGCCGAGTTGCAGCAACTGCACTTCGAGCTGGCCCAGCCACAGCGTCATCTTGCCGCTGAAGGTGATCGTCGGCCAGGTCATGCCCGGCGGTACGCTTTCGACATTGCGGAACAGGCGCGGAAAGCGTCCGATCTCGCTGGCTTTGTCGGCCTCGCCGCGCTCGACGATCAGATCGCGCGTGTCCTGGCTGGCGATGATCTGCTGTGGCTGGTAGGCCGACGCGCCGAGCACGCGCACCGCGTGGTAATGCGTCAGCACGACGTACTTGATCGGTTTGCTCGTGACTTCGCGGATACGGCGGATCACGTCTTGCGCCATCGCCGGCGTGGCCTGCGTGTCGGCCACCAGCACCGCGTCGTCGCCGATGACGATGCCGGTGTTCGGGTCGCCCTCGGCGGTGTAAGCCCAGGCATGCTCGGAGAGCTGCTCGAACGTGACCCTTTTTTCTTCGAGGTCAGCCTGGCTGGCGAAGGTTTTGCTGCTCACGGTGTTTCCTTGGTGGCGAAGTCCAAGCCTACGCCCTATTGAAAAGCCGCTCTCTGCGCTCGATCGCGCTTGGCGCAAGGGCGGTGCAGCGCCCTGGCTGATGCTGAAGTAGAAACGCGAGGCCCCTCCAAGCGAACGCCGCGGATCCGGCTTTGCCGGGCCGCTGGCGTTGCCCCCTCGAGGGGGAGGCGGCGAAGCCGCTTCGGGGGTGTTTCATCATTCAGGCGGCAATGACGCGCGGCGATGCAGTGCTGGCGTAGAGCAGCTCCACCTCGGCAGCGCGCCGTTGCAGCACCAAGCGCTGGTTGATGTAGCCCTTGTCGGTGATCTCGCCCGCCGCCATGCTCGGCCCATCGGCCAGCAGCAGCGCGCGTGCCGGCGCCTGCGACGAGCTGGCGCCGCCGGCCTTCATCGCGCGCAAGGCCGCGCGCACTTTGGCGGCGACATCGTCGTGCGGCAACTGGCGTGCGGCTTCGCTCTGGAACACCAGCACGCCGATCTCGCTGCGGTCGTGGCCGGTGATGACCACATCCATCGCCAGCGGCGCGAGGGCGGTGACGATGGCCAGGCGCAGCGTGCCGACGCTGACCCAGGTGCCGCTGGTGAGCTTGAAGTCTTCGGCGACGCGGCCGTTGAAGACGATGCCCGAGCCCGGGTTGTCTTCTTCGTCCAGATAACCGGCGTCGCCGATGCGGTACCAGCCGTCGTCGTCGAAGGCTTGCGCAGTGGCCTCTTCATTGCCTCGGTAGCCCGGGAAGACGTGCGGCCCCTTGATGCGCATTTCCAGCTTGCCGCCGTTGGGCACGAACTTGATGGCTGCACCCGGCAGCGGCAGGCCGATCACGCCGGGCCGCTGCAAGCGCCACGGCACCGAGGTGATCGCGGGCGAGGTTTCGGTCGAGCCCCAGCTCGTCGTCAGCCACACCGGTTCGTCACGCACGCGCGCCGAAACCGCTTCGAGCCGCCGCCAGGTGTTGTCGGGCATGCCGGCGCCGGCGTAGAAGACCATCTTCAGTTTCTCGAAGAAGCGCTGCGCCAGTGCGTCGTCGGCTTCGAGCGCGGGCAGCATCATCTCGTAGCCGCGCGGCACGTTGAAATGAACATTGGGCTGCACGTCACGCAGGTGCGCGATCGTCTTGTCGATGTGGGCGGGCAGCGGCCGGCCGTCGTCGATGTACATCGTGCCGCCGTTGCGCAGCACCAGGCCGATGTTGTGGTTGCCGCCGAAGGTGTGGCTCCACGGCAGCCAGTCGAGCAGCACCGGCTTGTCGCGCTCGACGAAGCGCAGCACCTGGGCCAGCATCTGCTGGTTGGCGCAGAGCATGCGGTGCGTGTTGATGACGACCTT
>JANNJX010000127.1:0-2019 GCA_031396005.1 Burkholderiales bacterium | reverse complement strand
CGGCCGCCTCGACCTGGATGGCGCGCCACTGCTGCCAGACCATGCCGGCGGCCAACGTCGTCACCAGCGTCATGATCAGCATGGCCAGCAGCAGCGCGGCGCCGCGCTGGGCACGGGCGGTTGGAGCGCGTTTCATCATGAGGCCGTCGGCTGCGGCGGCAGCAGCAGATCACGCGTCACCGTGCTGCCGCCCTGGCCTTCGGCCTGCTGCGCTTGCAGCGTCAGCACCAGGCGCACGCCGGTGGGCAGCACCAGCGACGCCGGCCCGCGCCCCGTGCCCGGGTTGACGTCGCCGCTGGACTGGGCGTTGGTCCAGGCGTTGTTGCGGTAGAAATAGATCTGCCAGCCGCCCAGGCCTTCGACCAGCGTCAACTGCCCCGGCTCGTTGCCGAGCAACTGCTGGCTGGCCAGCCACGCGTCCTGCAACTGCTGCGCGCTGACGGCCACCGGCGACGCCCAGCGCTGCCAGCGCGCTTCGTTCAACGCCCAGGCGACGACCTGCAGACCGCCGGCCTGGCGGCGCACGACGCGCAGCGTCTTGCCGTCGAAGGTCAGCGCCGGCACCAGCGGCGTCGATTGCAATTGCTGCAGGTCCTGCTCCCACTGCGCGAGCACGGTGCCCAGGCGCAGCGTCTCGTTGACCCGCGCGTCGGCCGACTGCTTGGCCTCGGCCATGCTGGAGACGCCGCGCCACGACATCGCGGCCAGCAGCGCCAGGAGCGCCAGCGCAACCAGCACTTCGGCGAGAGTGAAGCCCTTCGACGTGCGTGCTCGGGCCAGCGCCGGGCCGCTCCCCAGCGTCGGCCCGAGCCTCCCCCTGGGGGAGTGCGAGCGCAGCGAGCGAGGGGTCGTCATTGCTATGGATAGCGTGTCAGCACGGTCGAGAGAGTCAACAGCGGCGTGCCGGTTTCGTCGGCGATGTTGGCATCGACGCGGCGGAAGTTCGGGTTTGGTGTCGGCCGCACGACGCGCTGCCCTCTGAAAGTGCGGCCGAGTTGGTTGCAGGCGAAGTCGCTGTCGCCGATGCCGGGAAATTCCTTGGCAAGTTTCATATTGGCGAGATGGTTGTCGGCACACCACTGCGCGGCGCTGACGTCGGCCAGGCGCTGCGCGTTGTTGGCCAGCGCACCGGCGGCCTTGAAGCCGGCGCCGAGCGCGACGGCGACGATCGCCAGTGCGACCAGCACCTCGATCAGCGTGAATCCAGAATCGTGCGCCCCTTGGCCGACGGTTACGTCGGCCGATCCCCCAAGGGGATGCGGGCCCGCTTGGGAGCGGCCCGGCGCTCGGCCCGCACGACGAGTTTTCACGGTGTCTCGGCGGTGAACGGCGCCCGCGCAAACGGCGCCAGGCCGTCGCTGGCCAGCATCGTGCGGCGATCGTCGCGGCTGAGCACGATGCGCTGCGGCGGCAGGATCGGCTCGGGGCCGAGCTGCACCGCGCGCGCGCCGATGATCTCGGCGCTGACGCCGGGGCGCAGCCAGTTCGAGGGCAGGTTCGAGCTTTTCGGCAGGCCGATGAAGCGGAAGTTCGCGCCGTCGGTGGCCTCGGCACCGGCCGGTTCCCAGCGCACGGTGATGCCGGAAGCGCGCGCCTCGGTGCGTGCGCCTTCGAGCAGCGCCGCCAGACGTTCGGCTTCTTCGTCGAGGTGCGACTGCGCGCTGTCGCGCATCGAGACGACGACCAACGACGACGCGATGGCGACGATCGCCAGGACGACCAGCAGCTCGATCAGCGTGAAGCCTGAGCGCCTATTGCCAGGAGCCGACGTCCGCATTGGTGCCCTCGCCACCGCTCTGCCCGTCGGCGCCGAAGCTGAAGACATCGACCTCGCCCTTGATGCCCGGGTTGACGAATTGATAAGGCCGGCCCCAGGGGTCGTTGGGCAGCTTGTCGATGTAGGGCTTCCAGTTCGGCGGAATCGACCCCGCCGTGGGCTTGCGCACCAGCGCATCGAGGCCCTGTTCGGCGGTCGGGAAGCGCTGGTTGTCGAGCTTGTAGAGCTTCAACTGTTGCATC
>JANNJX010000121.1:0-3902 GCA_031396005.1 Burkholderiales bacterium | reverse complement strand
GGCAGCGTGTGCACGATGGCGCCGATTTCGCGCGGCGTGAAGTAATGCCACAGGCCGTCGCTGCAGGCCAGCACCGAGTCGCCGATTTCGAGCGTGCCGAGCTCGCGCACCGCCATCGGCGGATCGGCGTGCGTGCCCAGGCAGCCGGTCAGCAGGTTCGACTGCGCGTGCGTGTTGGCCTCTTCCTCGGTGATCTGGCCTTCGTCGATCAGCCGCTGTACGTAGGAATGGTCGATCGTGCGGTTGACCATCTCCGAGGCGCGGAAGTGATAGACCCGCGAGTCGCCGGCGTGAACGATGTCGCAGCGCCGATTCGGCCCGATGATGAAGGCGGCGATCGTGCTGTGCGGCTCTTCTTCGGCCGTCATCGCCGTCAGCTTGATCATCGTGTGCGACTCCTGCACCACCTGGCGCAGCAGGTCGGGCGCATCGTCCTTTTCCGGCAGGTGGCGCTCGTAGAGCTGGCGCGCGACCATGATCACCTGGTCGGCCGCCTTGCGGCCGCCGCTTTTGCCGCCCATGCCGTCGGCCAGAACGGCCAACGCGCAGCCGGGCACGCGCGAATGGGCGATCAGCTCGACCTGATCCTGCTGATACTGCCGGTCGCCACGGTGCATGCCGGTGGCCGCGTTCAGGCGGTAGGCAGGCGGCGAAGGGGTGGGCGACGGCATGCGGCGAATATACGGGAAGGGCCCCTCGGTACGCCGACTGTTGGTGCACAGATGTGAACTCGTGCCGCGCCTACACTCATTGGCAAACGACGATGGACCAGAACCTGCACTCGCCCCAGCGGCGCCTGATCGAGTTGCGCATGGAACATGCCGACCTCGACAGCCTGATCGACCGCGCCGCAGAGCAAACTCCGCTCGATGATCTGGCGCTGCGCCGTTTGAAGAAGCGGCGTCTGCGGCTGCGCGACCAGATCTCGCAGTTGGAGGCGGTTGTCGATCCTCCCGAGCCGGCGTGAGCGCTTCTCCTGCCTCCCTGGCCGAAGCGGTGATGCAAGCCTTCGGCAGCGGCGGCGCGCTGGCCGGCGCCGACGCCGACTACACCGAGCGCGCGGTGCAACAGCAATTCGCGCTGGCCGTGGCGTCGGCGATCGACGACCGCGAAGCGCTGGTTGCCGAAGCCGGCACCGGGGTCGGCAAGACCTTTGCGTACCTCGTGCCGCTGCTGCTGTCGGGCAAGCGCGCGCTCGTCTCCACCGCCACGAAGAGCCTGCAGGACCAGCTCTTCCTGCGCGACCTGCCGCGGCTGGTCGATGCGCTCGGCGTGCCGGTGCGCGTGGCGCTGCTGAAAGGCCGCTCGAGCTACCTTTGCCTGCACCGGCTGCAGCAGGCGCGCCACGGTTTCGACGTGCCCGATCGGTTCGCGCTGCGCGCGCTGTCGCGCATCGAAGCCTGGGCGCCGTCGACGAAGAGCGGCGACGTGGCCGAGATCGTTGGCTTGGACGAGCGCTCGCCGGTGATCCCGCTGGTGACGTCGACGCGCGAGAACTGCCTGGGCAGCGACTGCCCGCAGTTCGCCGCCTGCCACGTGGTGAAGGCGCGGCGCGAAGCGATGGCCGCCGACCTCGTCGTTATCAATCACCATCTTTTCTTCGCCGACCTGGCAGTGCGCGACACCGGCATGGCCGAGCTGCTGCCGAGCGTCGAGGCGGTGGTGTTCGACGAAGCGCATCAACTGTCGGACGCCGGCCTGCAGTTCCTCGGCCTGGCGCTCGGCAGCTCGCAGCTGATCGACTTCGCCCGTGACCTCACCGCCGTCGGCCTGTCACAGGCGCGCGGCTTGGCCGATTGGTCGGCGCTCGCAGGCGCGATCGAGCGCGATGCGCGCGAGCTGCGGCTGGCGGCGTCCGGCGCGTTGCGCGAGGTGCGCGCGCTGATCAAGCTGCGCTGGAGCGAGCGTGCCGGGCAACCGGTGTTCATGCAGGCGTTGTCGTCGCTGGCCGAAACTGCGGCCGCGGCCGAGCAGGCGTTGCAGAAGGCGATCGACATCGGCCCCGACCTCGGCCGCCTGGCCGAGCGCGCGGCGGCGTTGTGCAAAGCAGCGCAGACCTTTGCCGAAGACGGCGCCGCCGACCGTGTGCGCTGGATCGACCTGTCACCGCATGCGGTGCGGCTGATCGAATCGCCGCTCGACATCCGCGACGTCATCACCGCGCAGCGCGCGAAGGCGCCGAAGACCTGGGTCTTCACTTCGGCCACGCTCGGCGACGACGAAGCGCTTACCTGGTTCACGCGCTCGGCCGCGCTCGAAGACGCGCGCACGCTGCGCGTCGGCAGCCCGTTCGACTACGCGAACCACGCGCGGCTGTACGTGCCTGCGCAGTTTCCCAAGCCGAACGAAGCCGGCCATGCCAGCGCGGTCGCTGAGCTGGCGGCGCGCTGTGCTGCCGCGTTGAACGGCCGCACCTTCGTGCTGACGACGACGCTGCGTGCGTTGCCGCTGGTGGCCGAAACGCTGCGTGCCGGGCTCGATGCGGCGGGCGCGTCGCAGGTCGAAGTGCTGGTGCAGGGCAGCGGCCCGAAGCGCGCGCTGCTGCAACGCTTTCTCGACGCGCCGGCCGCCGTGCTGGTGGGATCGCAGACGTTCTGGGAGGGCATCGACGTGCCCGGCGACGCGCTGCAATGCGTGCTGATCGACAAGCTGCCGTTCCCGCCGCCGAATGACCCGCTGATCGAAGCGCGCGTCAGGCAGATCGAGGCCGCCGGCGGCAATCCGTTCAACGACTGTTTCATCGCCGATGCTGCGGTGTCGTTGAAGCAAGGCGCCGGCCGCCTGGTGCGCAGCGAAACCGATCGCGGGCTGCTCGTCATCTGCGACCCGCGTATTGCGCGCATGCCTTACGGCCGACGGCTGATCGCAGCGTTGCCACCGATGACGCGGCTGCAGGAAGAGTCAGAAGCAATCGCGTGGCTCACGACGCTCTCGCAGTCGCACTGACCGTTCGACGCACGTCGGACAACCAAGCGAACGCTGCGGATCGGGCTTCGCCCGGCCGCTGGCGTTGCCCCTCGAGGGGTGCGGCGTCAGCCGCTCCGGGGTGGTCAACCATTCACCAGAACTGCCACCAGGCCTTGGTCGATTGCGCTGCACTGCCGCCGAGAAACCGGCTTTGCGGAAAGTTCTTTTCAAGCACGCGCTGCGCGCCGTCGCGCAGCGAGTCCAGGCCGAGCTGCTGGTAGCTCGTCACCATCAGCGACAGCGCTTCTTCCGTCGCCGGCGCCTGTGGAAACTCCAGCAGCACCTGCTGTGCGCGGTTGACAGCGGCCACATAGGCGCCGCGGCGGTAGTAGTAGCGCGAGACATGCAGCTCGTACTCGGCCAGCGCGTTGACGATGTAGTCCATCCGCAGCTTGGCGTCGCCGGCGTAGCGCGACTGCGGGAACTGCTCGACCACCTGCCGGAACGATTGGTAGGCATCACGCGACGCTTGCTGATCGCGCTCCGACAGATCCTGGCGCGACAGCGCCGACAGGATGCCCAGCTTGTCGTTGAAGTTGACGACGCCGCGCAGGTACAGCGCGTAGTCGAGCGCTGGGCTCGACGGGTTCAGCTTGATGAAGCGGTCGAGCGTGACCAGCGACGCCGCGCGGTCGCCGCTGCGGTGCTGCGCGTAGGCCAGGTCGAGCGAGGCTTGCTGCGCCAGCAGCGTGCCGGCGGCGCGGCCCTCGACGCGCTCGAAGATCTTGATCGCGCGCTCGTAGCCGCCGCTGGCTAGCTCGTCCTTGCCCTCGGCGTACAGCGCTTCGACGGCCTTGGTCGAGTTCGGATCGATCTTGTCGCTGCTGCCGCAGGCAGCCATCACAACAGCGGCGAAGACGAGGGCAGCCAGGCGGGAGAACAGTCGAAGCATCGTTTGCACAGGGCCGACAATCGCGCCCCATGACCTCAGTGGA
>JANNJX010000120.1:0-5918 GCA_031396005.1 Burkholderiales bacterium | reverse complement strand
CGAGAGCATCGCCGCGCAAGTCGATGGCGCGCCGTGCGTCATGCACATCGGCGAAGGCGGCGCCGGCCACTACGTGAAGATGGTGCACAACGGCATCGAGTACGGCGACATGCAGCTCATCTGCGAGGCCTACGCGCTGTTCAAGGCGGCGGGCATGAGCGCCGAGGCGATGGCGGCGGTCTTTGCGCATTGGAACGCGGGGGACTTGCAGAGCTACCTGATCCAGATCACGGCCGAGATCTTCAAGCAGCGCGACGCCACCACCGGCGCGCCGCTGGTCGAGCTGATCCTCGACAAGGCCGGGCAGAAGGGCACCGGCCAGTGGACGTTGATCAACGCCGCCGAGAACGCCGTCGTCATCAGCACCATCAACGCCGCGGTGGAAGCGCGCGTGCTGTCGTCGATGAAGGACGCGCGCGTGGCGGCGAGCACGCAACTGCACGGGCCTGTGGCCGAGATCACCGTGCCGCATGCCGAGTTGATCGCCAAGGTGCACGACGCGCTCTACGCGTCCAAGATCGTCAGCTACGCGCAGGGCTTCGATCTGATGCGCGCGATGAGCGAGAAGAAATTGTGGCAGCTCGACCTCGGCGGCATTGCCGGCATCTGGCGCGGCGGCTGCATCATCCGCGCGCGTTTCCTCAATCACATCACCGAGGCCTACCGCGCGCAGCCGGCGCTGCCCAACCTGATGCTGGCGCCGTTTTTCTGCGACGTCGTCAACCGCAGCCAAGCGGCGTGGCGCGAGGTCGTCGCACTGGCGGTGACGCACGGCGTCGCAGTGCCGGCGATGAGCGCGTCGCTGTCGTACTTCGACGCCTACCGCAGCGCGCGATTGCCGGCCAACTTGCTGCAGGCGCAGCGCGACTTTTTCGGTGCGCACACCTACGAGCGCACCGACAAGCCGGCCGGGCAGGCTTTTCACACCAACTGGCCGGACGTCATCGGCTGAGTTGCTCCGAGCGATGCAAGGCCTTCACCTCACCGCCGACCTGCGCGACTGCGCGGGCGCACCGGGGTTGATGACCGACACCGCCGCCTTGCGTGCGCTGTGCATCGCTGCGGTGGCCGACGCCGGCCTGCTCGCGGTCAGCGAGATGTTCCACCGCTTCAGTCCGCACGCCGACCGCCAAAGCGGCATCACGGGCGTCGTGCTGCTCGCCGAGTCGCATCTGGCGGTGCACACCTGGCCGGAGATTGGCGGCGTGACGATCGATGCCTACGTGTGCAACTTCAGCGCTGACAACTCCCAGCGTGCGCAGCGCTTGATCGACCTGCTCGTGGCCGCTTTCGCGCCGGCGCGCATCGCGCGGCAGCAGTTGCAGCGATCAGCGCCCGTGTAGCGCACGCGCCGCAGCGCGGCCGGCTGCGTCGCCGGCGGTGAACGCTTCTTCGAACACCGAGTAGCCGGCCAGATCGGCATGTGCCCAGTGCAGGCGCGGCGTGCTGCCGTTGCGCAAAGCGGCCAGTGCGGCGAGGCCGCGCACGCCGGGGCGCGGGATGCTCATCGCATGGCCGTGGCGCGCGAGGTCGATGCGCTTCACTTTGCCCGGCAGGTCGGGGTGCGTCGCGGCCAGGTCGTCGATCACCGCGCGCGCCCAAAAATGCCACGGTCGATCGAGCAGCGCCTCGCGTTGTGAGATCGCAAGCGCGCGGTAGGCTGTGAGCACGGTCGCGCCGGGCAACGGCGACAAGCTCTGGTGCTGCGCGTTGACGTAGCCCAGGCCGGCGCTGCCGTAGCTCACGTTGTCCCATGACGGCGCTGCGCCCGGGCGGTGCAGCAGAGGTTTGTCGAGGTGCAGGTTGGCAACCAGCCAGGGCGCGTAGCGCAGCGCGGCGGCGGCCTGCGTCAACGCTTCGGCTGCGTCGGCGACGATGCGCGCCGCGACGAACAGCGGCAGTGCCAGAAGCACCTGCGGTGCAGTCCAGCGCTCGCCTCGTTGGTCTCGTTCGTTCCATAGATCGACGGTCACACCGTGGCGCTCGACGGTCACGCGCGTGGCGATGCAGCCCGCGTGCCATCGCTGCCCGAGCGGCGCTGCCAAGAGCCGCGTCAGGTGCGCGTTGCCGTCGGGCCAGGTCAGCACGCCGTCGCGTTCGGCGTCGCTGTCATCCGGGGCAGCGAAGCCGTGCCGGCTCGCAAAGTAGTGCAACCCGGCCCAGGCCGAGACGGTGGCCGCGTCGGCGCCGTAGTCGTCGCGGCAGCAGTAGTCGAGGTACCAGCGCAGGCGCGGATCGTCGAGGCCTTCGCTGTCGAGCCATTGCGCAAAGGTGATCGCGTCGAGAGCGGCGTGCGCGGCCGTCCACGGCGCGCGCTGCGTCGGCACCGCGAAGCCGAGTTCACGCTGCGCAGCGCCGATGCGTTCGCCGAAGCGGCGGTACTGTGCGTGCGTGCTCGAACCGGGGTCGGCGGGAGGCAGCAATCCGTCGTGCCACGCGCCGTCGAAGAACAGTCGCTCCTGTGGGCTGTGGCACAACTGTCGCTCGTCGTAGACCGTGCGGCCGAACTCGTGGCGGGCCACGCCGATCTCGTGCAGCCAGGCGCTGACTTCGCGTGCTGCAGGTCCGGGCAGCGGCAGGTAGTGCGCGCCGAGCGGGCAGGGCGCACCGGCCAGCGTGTGGCCGCGGCTGTTGCCGCCGGGGGCGTCGTGCAAGTCGAAGACGGCGATGTCGTCGATGCCGGCGCGCAGCGCAGCGCCCGCCGCGGCCAGGCCGCCGATGCCGGCGCCGAGGACCAGCAGCGCCGCTTTGCGTTGCAGTGCCGGCGTCGGCCATGCGCTGGTGTTGCGCAAGCGGTGGCCGCGCGCCGCCGCGTCGCCGACCCAGCCGCCGTCCCACGTCGCTGTCGCCGGTGCGCTGCACGCGGCGAGTGCGCTCGACGCGACGAACAGCCGGCGTGTCAGCCGCACTGTCATTCGTGCACACGGCCCCATTCTTCTTCGAACACATGCACCAGCCGCTGGTCCGACAGGCGGTTCGGCTGCGCCGGCACGCGCGCCATGTCCGACGGGAACTGGAACATCGAGGGCAAGCCTTCGCGCGTCAGGAAGCGCAGGCCGCTCGGCGGTTCGGCGTCCGTTCGCACCGGCCGCCGCGACGCGAGCACGAAACCCCATTCCCCGAAGCTCGGCACATGCGCGTGATAGGGCGTTGCCGCGAGGCCCACGTCTTCGATCGTCGCCACCACGGTCCAGAAGCTGCGGCGCGCGATCAGCGGCGACGTCGTCTGCACGGCGGCGAAGCCGCTCGCGGCGAGATGCTGGTCGATCAGGCGGTAGAACGTGGTGCTGTAGAGCTTGCCGATCGAGAAGTTGGTCGGGTCCGGGAAGTCGATGACGATGACGTCGTAGACCTCGCGGTTGGTGTCGAGCCAGGTGAAGGCATCGGCGTTGATCGTGGTGAGCCTCGGCGACACCAGCGCGTTGCCGTTCAACGCCGCCAGCAGCGGCTTGTCCTTGAACAGCCGCGTCATGTGCGGATCGAGCTCGACCAGCGTCACGCGCTCGACGCTCGGATGCTTCAACACCTCGCGCACCGCCATGCCGTCGCCGCCGCCGAGCACGAGCACGCGCTTGGGCGCGCCATGCGCGAGCATGGCCGGATGCACCAGCGCCTCGTGATAGCGGTACTCGTCGCGCGAGTGGAACTGCAGGTTCCCATTCAAGAACAGGCGCACGCCCGCCGGGCCGGACGTGACGACGATGCGCTGATAGTCGCTCGACTCGCGAACGATCACGTTGTCGCCGTAGAAACGGTCTTCGGCCCAAGTGGTCAGGCGGTCGGCGACGAACATCGCGCCGGCCAGCAGCACGATCACGCCGAGCGTCGCTGCCGCCTGCCAGCGCCACTGCCGCAGCTCGGAGCGAAAGATGAACAGCGTCCACGCGGCGACGAACGCGTTGAGCAGGCCGAAGAACATGCCGGTGCGCAGCAGCCCGAGGTGCGGCACCAGCAACAACGGGAACGCGACGGCGACGACGAGTGCGCCGAGGTAGTCGAAGGTCAGCACCTGCGACACCAGCTCCTTCAGCGCATAGCGCTCGCTGAAGTGGCGCTTGAGTATGCGCATGACGAGCGGGATCTCCAGGCCGACCAGCATGCCGACGACGAGCACCAGCGTGTACAGCAGCACGCGAAAGGCGCCCGTTGCCGACGCGGGCAGGCTGCCGTGGGCAACGAACAGCGCCGCCGGCAGCAAGCCGCCGACAACGGCCAGCAGCAGCTCGATCTTGAGGAACTGCGCCACGAGCTGGCGCTCGACCCAGCGCGACAACCACGAGCCCAGGCCCATCGCGAACAGGTAGACGCCGATGACGGTGGAGAACTGCAGCACCGAGTCGCCGAGCAGGTAGCTCGCCAGCGCGCCGGCGGCCAGTTCGTAGACGAGCCCGCATGCGGCGATGACGAAGACCGCCGCCAGCAGCGCAATTTCGCCCGGCGCGATGCGCGCCGTGGCCGATGGCAGGACCGCGCTCACGCCGTCAGCCGATGATGGCGGCAGCCACGATCAGCCCGATTGCAACGGCCTTCGCGCCGATGACAATCGCCAGCGCAACGTTCTTCTTCTCGACGATCTCGCCCCACAGGTCGTACGGCGTCAGCTTGTCGATGACGATGAAGCTGATCCAGAAGACCAGCACGCCGATCAGCGCGTAGAGGATCGAGCCGAAGACAGCCACGGGCTTGAGCCATTCGAGTCCCATCATGATGACGCTCCTTGTTGAATTGAGATGCCGTTGCGTTATTTGTGGCCGCCGCCGCTGGAATAGCCGCCGTACGATCCGCCGCTGCGCACGCCGCTGCCGCCGCTGCGCTTGCACTGCTGGTACTCGGCGCTCGACGCGCCGAACGCGCTGCGAACATTGTCGCAATCGTCGCTGCAGGCGTCGACGAGGACGATCAGAACGATGAAAGCGACGACGATCCAGAGCAACGTCGGTGTGCCTTTGAAGCTGAGCCGGTTCACGCCGGCCGACAGCAGCGAGCTGTCCGCAGGGAAGCCGGGCTGCGAGGCGATCGGCACGCCGAAGGCCTTGGCCAGCACCGCGGCGTCCATAGCTTCGCCGGCCGACCAGGTGACTTCGTTGCCGCTGTCGTTGCTGACCTGTTCGCGCGACAGGCGCTTGCGCGACGTCGCGCCGCTGCCGTGGTAGTCGGTGACGAGCGCGCGTTCGTCGCGCTGCACGCGCCAGTAGAACTCGCCTTGCACCCAGGTCACTTTGGCACTGTAGTTGGTCCGGCTGGTGTGGTTGACGCCCTGCCACTGCGCCTGCCCGCCGCGCACTTGCGGTGCACCGGTGATCGGCCGCACGTAGCTCCAACCATCTTCAGCGTCGACGATGAAGGTGAAACCCGCTTTCAGATTGAACAGCAGGTACTCGCGCCAGTAAGTTGTCTCGTCATCGCTGTCGTCGGGGATGTCGCAACGCTCGACCATGCCGACCACGGTCCACGGCAGCGGCCCTTCGCGTCCCAGGTTGAGCACCGCGGTCGAGCCCAGCGGCAACGTCGGCCCGGCGCCGTCGCGGCCCGAGTTGTTCTGCTGGTAGTGAGCGAGGGCGCCTCCGACTTTCTGCGACACGTCGACCACCGACTTGCATTGATGGCAGGCGATCGATCGTGTGCTCGCCAGCTTGACTTCGAGCGACGTGCCGCAGCTCGGGCACTCGATGCTGCGCGCGCCGAGCGTTTTCTCCGTGGTCTCGCGCAGGCCGGAGAGCGCCAGGTCGGCGAGCAGCACACCGCGGCCGACGGACCAGTGCACGGTGCCCGGCGTGCTGTAGTCGAGCGTGCCGACCTCGCCTTGCGCATTGCGCAGGTCGGCGACGACGAAGGCGCCTTGCAGGCGCGGCGCGAACGGCAGCTCGCCGAGCGCGGCGATCAGGCGTGCGGTGGTGACGGCAGCAACGTCCCAACCG
>JANNJX010000117.1:0-3753 GCA_031396005.1 Burkholderiales bacterium | reverse complement strand
GTTTCGCTTGCCCAGGAATTCGCATCGATGTCTCCTTACGGGTGGATGACCGGAGTCCGGGTTCAGGCATGACCAAAATGAGCGATTGCCCGACGCCCTTCAAAACTCGGCGTGTTGCAAACCGCAAGTTTTGCGCCCGCTGCGTCCGCGCACTTTAGTCGCGTCGCGCTCGTGCTGGCGCTTGCGACTCGAATCGCCGGAAAAGTCGGGCGACAGCAGGGACTAACCCTAGCTCCGGCATCTGCAACAGTTCAACATGGAGCACTCACAGGTTCGACGCGCGCCCTACTTCGGCCATCCGTTAGGGAAACTTCGCGTATGCGCAGCGGCGGTCTAGAAGGCGTTTGGCGCGCCGAATAAGCCGTTTGACCAGGTGCGCCGAAACTGATGCAGCGTCGGCGAGACACAGTGTTTCATCGGCGGACGCCAACGTGCAGTTGCATGCGTGGCGCAAGCGGCTTGGCTCTTGCTTGCCGGGGCTCGCTACGCTGACACGCTGGCGCAACCGCAACCGCAACCGAAGGTGCTGCATGGACCGAAGTGAAGGAGCGTTGGCCGACTGGCGAGCGCGCGCGCTGGCCGCCGAGGCCGAAGTGGCGCGGGCGGTGATCGGCCAGGCGCGCGCGATCCGCCTCATCAACACCGCCGTGTTCTCGCGCGGCCACGTGCTGCTGCAGGGCGACGTCGGCGTCGGTAAGACGACGCTGCTGCGCGCCTTCGCGGCGGTGCTCGGCGGTGCCTTCGCGCGCGCCGAAGGCACGGTGGACTTGATGCCGGCTGATCTGATCTACTACACCTACATCAGCGCCGACGGCCGGCCGGCGGTAGAGGCCGGGCCGCTGATCCGCCACGGCGACGGCCTGTCGGTGTTCTTCTTCAACGAGATCAACCGCGCGCGGCCGCAGGTGCATGCGCTCTTGCTGCGCGCGATGGCAGAGCGCAGCGTCTGGGCCTTCAACCGCGAGGTGGCGCTGCCGCACCTGCTGGTCTTCGCCGACCGCAACCGCGTCGAGCGCGAGGAGACGTTCGAGATCTCGTCGGCGGCGCGCGACCGCTTCATGATGGAGGTGACGATCGACCCGCCGACGAGCGACGACGAACGCCGCCAACTCGTCTTCGACGCGCGCTTTCACGACACCGAGTTGCTGATCGGCGCTTTGGCGCCGTCGATGCTCGACCACCGCGAGTTGAACGCGCTGGCGGCTTCGATCCAGCAGCATGTTCAGGCCAGCGAGGCGCTGCAGCGCTACGCGTTGGCGCTGTGGCGAGCGACTGCCGAGCCCGGCAAGTTCGGCGTGCGTTTGCCCGACGTCGACATCGACAGGTTGATGCTGGCCGGCGCCAGCCCGCGTGGCATGAGCCTGTTGCTGCGCGCCGCGCGCACGGCGGCGTGGCTGGCCGGACGCAGCCACGTCACGCCGCAAGACGTGCAGTCGGTGTTCGTCGAGACGATTGCCCACCGCCTGTGTTATCAGCCGGTGTACGAGATGCGCCGCCACGAGATCTCGCCGCTGCTGATGCGCGCCATCGTCGGCCAGGTGGCGGCGCCGTGAGCGTGCATGGCCGCTCCGAAACGCTCACACCGGAGCGCCAACGGCGCGAAGGTTGCCCGGTGAGCTCGGTTGCAGAGCTGCACTACCGCATCGCCGGCGCGTCGCGCGGCCAGGTGCCGGGCCACCACCGCAGCCGCCACGGCGGCAACGGCTTCGAGTTCCGCGGCCACGCCAACCTGCACGACGCGCCGGACGCGCGCCGCATCGACGTGCACGCCAGTCTGCGCGATCCGTTCGGCCGCTGGATCGTGCGCCTGCACCAGCAGCGGCTGTCGATTCCCGTGGCCGTGGTCGCCGATCTGTCGGCGTCGATGGGCGTGGCGGGCGTTTTGCGCAAGCAGGGCGTGCTGGCCGATCTGGTCGAGAGTCTGGCCTGGTCGGCCTGGCGCACCGGCGATAGTTTCGGTTTCGTCGGCTGCGATGCGGCGGTGCGCCACGAGCTGCTGTTGCCGCAGACGCGCGCGCGCGGCGCCGGCACGGTGCTGGCGGCAACGCTGCGTGCGCTGCGGCTCGAGGGCCGGTCGGCGCACGGCCTGAAGCAAGCGCAGTGGCATCTGCCGCGGCGGCGCGCGCTGGTCTTCCTGGTCTCGGACTTTCACTTGCCGATGGCCGATGTTGCCGCCGTGCTGGCCAGCCTGGCGCAACACGAGGTGCTGCCGGTCGTGCTCTGGCCGCCGCACGAGTTCGACCTCGGCGTGCAGCGTGGCTTTGCCGACGTCGCCGAGCCGGAGAGCGGCCAGCGGCAGTGGCTGTGGTGGCGGCCGGCGCTGCGCCAGCGCTGGCAGGCGGCAGCGCAGCAGCGGCGCGCCGACCTGCTGGCGTTGTTCCGTGCGCAGCGCTTGTCGCCTCTGTTCATCGAAGGCGCGTTCGACGCCGACGCGGTGACGCGGCACTTTTCGGCATGAGGCTCGTGTGCGCGGCAGCCGCAGGCCTGCTGTCGGTCGGCGCGGCGCCCGCGTCGACGCTGCAAGCGGCAACCGACGAGCCGCGCGCCTTCGGCTACCAGGTGGGCGATGTCGTGCAGCGCCGCATCACGGTCGAGGTGCCCGACGGCCTCGTGCTCGACGAGAACAGCCTGCCGCGCCCCGGCGCACGCGGCACGGCGCTGGAGTTGCGGGCGCTGCGCAAGACCGCCAGCGCCGCGCGGCTGCAGATCGAACTCGACTACCAGGTCTTCCTCTCGCCGGCCGCCGTGCGCACGCTCGAGCTGCCTTCGTTGACGCTGCGCTACGGCGGCGTGCCGCGGGCGCAGGAGGTGCGCATCGAATCGTGGCCGCTGACGGTGGCGCCGCTGGTGCCGGTGGACGTGTCGCCGCGCAACGGCCTGGGCGAGTTGCAGCCTGATGCGGCGCCGCTGCTGATCGACAACGCGGCGCGCCGCTGGCGGTTGCTGGCGTGTGCGGCGCTGCTGACTGCGCTGCTGGGCTATCTGGCCGTCGTCTACCTCGGCCTGCCGTGGTGGGGCGCACAGCGGCGGCCGTTCGCGCTGGCGTGGCGGCAGGTGAATCAGAGCGGCGTCGAATGGCGCGAGGCTTGCCAACGCGTGCACGCGGCGCTGAACCAGAGCGCGGGCGAAGTGCTGTTCGAGCAGGGAGTCGATCGCTTTACCGCCGCGCACAAGACCTTTGCGCCGTTAAGGCAAGACATCCTTGGCTTCCTGCGTTTGTCGCAACGTGAGTTTTTCGAAGGCGGCGCGCAGCAACCCAACGACGCGGCGTGGCTCATCGCCTTCTGCAAACGCTGCCGCGCCGCGGAGCGCGGCACATGACTTTCGACGATGCCTGGCTGTTGTGGCTGCTGCCGCTGGCGCTGCTGCCGTTGCTGCGGCGGCCGGGCCAGCCGCTGGCCAACGGCTGGCTCGCGCTGGCGCCGCGCGATGCGCTGTCGAGCCTCGTCGGCCACGCCTTGCGCGCCTTGGCGGTGGTGGCCATCGCCGCGCTGGTGCTGGCCGTCGCCGGGCCGCACCGCCCGGAGTATTTCGCCCCACGCATCGGCAAAGGCGCCGAGATCGTGCTGCTGCTCGACCGCAGCCGCAGCATGGACCAGGGCTTTGCCGGCGCACGGCCGAAGCCGTTGGCGGGTGTGCGCGCCGCCGGCCCGGAAGTCGTGGATGCGTTCATCGCCCAGAGCGCGGCACGGCTGCGCGATTCCAAGGGCAAGGTGGCGCGCCAGCTGCTCACCGAGTTCACGTCGCAACGGC
>JANNJX010000109.1:0-2205 GCA_031396005.1 Burkholderiales bacterium | reverse complement strand
TACACCTATGCCGCAGAAGGTGGCGACCGGCTGCTCGACCTGACAATCGCGCGTCAAGTCGCGGCCTCCCGGGGCATCGCGCACCAAGCCCTGCGCATCGGCTCCGACTTCCTGACGCAGTTCGCTCAACACCTCGACCGAACCGTATGGATCAGCGACGGCACCGCCGGCGTGCTCGGCGCGCACGAGCTCCCCCTGAGTGAACAAGCACGAGCGCTCGCGCCCGTTCGGTTGACCGGCAATTTCGGCAGCGAGGTGCTGCGTGGCATGACCACCTTCAAGCGCGGCGGCGGCCCTGGCAGCGATCTGCTCGATCCGGCCTTTGCGGCGCGCGTCGATGCTGTCGTGGCCGAGCAGCAGCAGCGCTCCGTCCATGCCGTCACGCGCGCCGTGTTCGAGGAGGTGCCATGGCACCTGTTCGGTACGCTGGCAGTGGGTCGTTCGCAGCTGACGTTCCGTACCCCGTTCTTGGACAACCGCGTTGTCGAACTGGCTTACCGTGCTCCCCCTGCGTCACGCCTGACGCCGCTGCCATCGCTGCGACTGATCCACGACCACGAACCGGCGCTGGCAGTGCTGCCGACCGACCGCGGCGTGGCTTGGGGTGCATCGGGTTCGGGCAGCGCCCGCCTGCGCAAGCTTTTTGCCGACGTCTTGTTCAAACTCGACTACTGGCACAAGGAAGGTCTGCCCGACAAGTTGACCCGGCTAGACGGCCCGATCGGGTCACTTTCACACCTGGGCCTGATTGGGTTACACAAGTTCCTGGCCTACCGTATCTGGTTCCGCGGCGCGCTCGCGCCATACGCCGAAGAAGTGATCGCGGACCCCCGCACGAGGGGGCTGCCGTACTGGGATCCGGCCAGTCTGCGTACCATGGTGCAAGACCACGTCTTCGGCCGACGCAACCGCTTGCGCGATATCCACGCCGTTTTGACACTCGAAGCAGTGCAGCGCCTGCTGATCGACGACAACGCGTACCGCCATATCGCCGACGCTACTGATTAGGGAATCAAGTTGAATCACACACTGATCGTCAAACTGAACGCCACGGGTGACGTTGTACGAACCACTGCGCTGCTGCATCGGTTGCAGGGCGGCGTCACTTGGATCAGCGCGCGCGCCAACCTGCCGCTGCTGCAAGGTCTGCGACCTGACATGCGCGTACTGGCCTGGGAAGAGCGCGACCAGGCAGCCGACACACGCTACGACCTCGCGATCAGCCTCGAAGACGAGGTCGAGACCGCCGAGTTCGTCCGTCGCATGCAGCCGCATCGAACGTTCGGTGCGATGCTCGCCGACGGCACTGTCAGCTACAGCGACGACGCGCGCGAGTGGTTCGACATGAGCCTGATCAGCCGCTTCGGCCGACAGCGCGCCGATGAAATCAAGTTGGCAAACCGTCGCAGTTACCAGCAGATGATCTTCGCCGGCCTGGGCTGGGAGTTCAGGGGCGAGCGGTATATGCTGGCGCGCCCGACCGCCACCGATCTGCGCGGCGACATTGCCATCGCTCCGTTTGCCGGGCCGGTCTGGCCGATGAAGAACTGGGCGCATTACGCAGCATTGCAGCGCCAGCTCGAGGCGGCCGGCCTGCGCGTCAACGTGCTGCCCAAGCGGGCGAGCCTGCTTGAGCATCTCGGCGACATCGCCAATCACCGCTGCCTGGTCGGCGGCGACAGCTTGCCGATGCATCTCGCGCTCGGGCTCGAGGTGCCGTGCGTGACCATTTTCAACTGCACCAGTCCCTCGGAAATCCACGGCTACGACCTGCAGACTCAATTGATCTCGCCACTGCTGGGCGAGTTCTTCTACAAGCGCGGCCTCGATTCGCGGGCGACCAGCGCTGTTGGGATCGACGACGTTTTCGATGCGGTGATGGCTCGGCTGGAGCAGCCTGCGGTCGTGGCGAGGGTGCCTTGATATCGCAGCGAAACACCACGGAACTCGCGCCGGAGTCCGTCACACTGCCGCAGCAGGGATCGCCTGTGGCCGCAGACGCGCCACCGCCATTGCGCATCGGGCTGCTGACAGGCGGCGATGACCGTTCCTACGCGCATGGGCTGACGCAGTCTCTCGTGGCGCGCGGCATCGCCATCGATTTCATCGGCAGCAACAACGTCCGCAGTCCAGCAGTCGAACCCGCGACGCTGGTGGCTTTCCTGAATCTGCGAGGCGACCAGTCCACCGATGCGGCGTTGCATG
>JANNJX010000096.1:0-5661 GCA_031396005.1 Burkholderiales bacterium | reverse complement strand
GGTGGAGCGCGTGCTGCGCGAACACAAGCTGCCCTCGTCGCTGCTCGAGATCGAAGTCACCGAATCGATCCTGATGCACGACCCGGAGCTGTCGCTGGCCAACGCGCGGCGCCTGGCCGAGCTCGGCGTCAAGCTGTCGATCGACGACTTCGGCACGGGCTACTCGTCGCTGTCCTACCTGAAACGGCTGCCGATCGCCTCGTTGAAGATCGACCAGTCGTTCGTGCGCGACATCGCCACCGACCCGGACGACGCGGCGATCATCACCGCCATCATCGCCATGGCGCACAGCCTGAACCTGCGCGTCGTCGCCGAAGGCGTCGAGACCGAAGCGCAACGCGCCTTCCTGAAGGCCCAGGCCTGCGACGAGTTCCAGGGCTTCCTGTTCGGCCACCCGGTCGGCGCGGCCGAGTTCGCGCGCTCGATGACGCGCCTGCAGCACGAGCAGATGGCACCGGCGCTGGCTTGAAATGACGACCCCTCGCCCGCTGCGCGGGCGCTCCCCGCGGGGAGGCTCAGGCCGACGCTTGGGAGCGGCCCGGCGCTGGCCTGAGTACGTTCAGCGGTTGCGCTGAACGCCGGGACGAGGCCTGGCCGCCTCGTCCCACGCTGCACCGTCGAACCACGCATCGCCCAACAGCGCAGCGCGCAGCATCGGCAGCCCGTCCAGGCCCCAGAACAAACGGCCGTCCGACTCGAACGTCGGCACGCCGAAGATGCCGCGCTCGATGGCGGCGTCGGTGTTGGCGCGCAGCTCGGCCTTGACCTCGACCGAAGAGGCATCGCGCACCGGCGCCAGCTCGCGCGTCAGCGCGTCGATGCTTGCCGCATCGCCCGGATCGCCGCCGCCGCACCAGACATGGCGCATCACCGCCTCGACGACACGCCGGTTCGGCCCTGCGGCAATGCACAGGCGCAGCAGCGGCAGCGGATTGAACGGGTGTTGCGCCGGCATCTGCAACCGGGTGCCGTGCTGGTGCGCCAGCCAGGCGACGTGGCGGTAGGTCCAGGCGCGCTTGGGCTCGACCTCGGCCGGGCCTTTCTGACCCCAGTGCTGCAACAAGCCGGCGAACAGCAGCGGCCGGTACTCGACCGCGTAGGTGCAGCCGGCCAGGGCTTGCGGCAAGTGCTCGAAGGCGAGGTACGCGAACGGCGAGATCGGATCGAACCAGAAAACGATCAACTTCATGTCGGTGCCTCACGAAACGCGAGAGTTCTCCAAGCGACCGCCGTGGAACCGGCTTTGCCGGGCCTTGCAGGCCGCATGGCCGCGAGACGCGGCCATTCCTCGACCCGTCCAAGCCGACGCAGGTCGGATTGGAGCCGCGGGTCTCGGCCCCCTGGAGGGAGGCGGCGAAGCCGCTTCGGGGGGATCATGTCTCATCGATGACGCAGCGCGCGCGGCCGGCGGCTTTGGCGGCGTAGAGCGCGGCATCGGCGCGGCGAACGAAAGCCGCGCCGTCCTCGCGCTGGCGGGCGCCGAGCATCGCCACACCGATCGACAGCGTCACATGCGCGGCCGTTGGCGAGGCGCCGTGCGGCAGTGCCAGCGTGGCCATCGCGCCGCCGCAGCGTTGGGCCACGGCAGCCGCGGTGGCGCGCGTCGCATGCGGCAGCAGCAGCGCGAACTCTTCGCCGCCGTAGCGTGCCACCAGCTCGCCCGGACGCCGCGCCTGTTGCGCCAGCACCGCGGCCACGGCCTGCAGCGCCACGTCGCCCTGCGGGTGGCCGAGCAGGTCGTTGTAGTGCTTGAAATGGTCGATGTCGATCATCAGCAGCGCCAGATCGGTGCCGTGGCGGTGCGAGCGCTGCACTTCCTCGGCCAGTCGCAGGTCGAAGCGGCGGCGGTTGGCCAGACCGGTCAGGGCGTCGGTGGCCGAGAGCTCTTCGAGGCGCGCGTTGGCTCGCTGCAGCGCCGCCGCCGCGGCCTCGAGGTCTTGCCGCGTGCGCACCATCTCCGTGACGTCGGTGCGCACGCCGGCCACGCCGCCGCCGCGCGTGCGCCGCTCGTCGATGCGCAGCCAGCGGTTGCCGCGCAGCTCCTGCAGCAGCGGCACGCCGTCGGGTTCGCGGTGGCGCGACAGGCGACCGGCGAGCCAGGTCTGCCGCTCGCGGTCCGTCGTGCCGGCCTGCGGATACTGGCCACGCTCGAGACCGTAGCGCACGATCGATTCGAAGGTCGCGCCGATGACCAACGCCGGCGCGCTGTCGCTGTAGATATCGCGGTACGGCCGGTTGCACAGCAGCAGCCGGTCCTCGCTGTCGAACAGCGCAAAGCCGTCCGGCAAGGCCTCGATGGCGTCGTCGAGCAGCGCGTGATCGTTGGCGGCGCGGTCGTGAGCGGCGCGCAGCTCCTCGCGCTGTTGCACGGTCGCGGTGGCGTCCAGGCGCACGGTGACGAGGCCGCCGCGCGGCATCGGCGTTTCGTAGATCTGGTACCAGGCGCCGCTGGGCGAGCGCTGCAGGCGCGGCGCGCTCGACTGGCCGCGGCGTTGGAGGCGTTCGGCCAGCCACTGCTCCTCGCGCCCCAGCGCATCGGGCACCTTGCCACGGGCCACCGCGCTGCGCACCAGGGCGTCGAAGGTTTCGCCGAGCAGCGTGCGGCCGACCATGTGCGGGTAGAGCTGCAGCATGCGCTGGTTGAACAGCACGAGGCGGTCGCTGCGGTCGTAGATCTCGATGGCCGCGGGCATGGCCTCGATGGCGTCGTGCAGCAGTTGGTGAGCGCGCTCGGCTTCATGGCGCGCGGCGTCGAGCGCGCGCTGGTTCTCGACCAGCTCGGTGACGTCGATCGAGAAGCCCAGGCGGCTGCCGTCGGGCAGGCGCTGATCGGTGATGCGGCGCCAGCGGCTGTCGGCCATCTCGCGCAGGAACGACCGTTCTTCGCTGCTGCGGTGCTGCGCCAGGCGCTCGGCGATCCAGGCTTCTTCATCGCCGGCAGCCTCGGGCACCAGGCCGCGCAGCACGCGCGTGCGCAGCAACTCCTCGAAGGGCATGCCGCGCGTGGCCAGCGTGTCGTCGAGTTGGTAGAGCCGGCGGAACTCGGCGTTGGTCAGCACCAGGCGATCGTCGGCGTCATAGAGCACGATGCCGGCCTGCATGGCGTCGAGCGTGTGCTGCCAGCGCCGGCGCTCGCGGTCGGTGGCGCGCAGCAACAGCCAGACGGCAGCCAGCAGCAGCATGCCCGCCGCCAGCGCGACGACTTCGCCGGTGCGCGAGTCGGTGGCGATGGCCCAGGCGGACAAGCCGAGCCAGGCCACGCTGGCCACGGCGACGACGCGCGCGCTGCGTTTCACACCGCGGCAGCCTCGGCTTCGCGAAGGCGTTGCGCGGTGCCGACGTCGATCCAGCGGCCAGGCCAAAGCTGTGCCGACAGGCGCTGCGCGGCGATCGCGGCGTCGAGCAACGGGCGCAGCTTCATCGGCTCGTCGGGCGCGACGCCGTCGAACATCGCCGCGCGAAACAAACCGACGCTGGCCCAGGTGTAGCGCGGCGGCGGCGCGGTCGTCGTCGCCAGACCGCTCACGGTGTCGATGCCGAAGTCGCCGTGCGGATGGTGCGGCGCATTGGGCACCAGCCACAGGTGTGCCAGCGCGCTGCCGCGCGCGAAAGACTGTGCCGCCGCCGCGCTGAACCCGAACGTCGGCAGGAAGACATCGCCCGAAACCACCCAGAAGCTGTCGAGATCCGGCTGCACCAGCCACGGCAACGCCTTGGCGATGCCGCCGGCGGTTTCGAGCGCGCCGCCGTGGTCGCGCTGCTCGGTCGAATAGCGGATGCGCAAACCCCAGCGCGAGCCGTCGCCGAGCGTGGCCGGAAATTGTTCTTCGAGCCACGCCGTGTTGATGACGACGTCGTGCACGCCGGCCGTAGCCAGCGCTTCGAGATGCCAAGCGATCAACGGCTTGCCGCCGACCGGCAACAGCGGCTTGGGGCAGGAGTCGGTCAGCGGGCGCATGCGTTCGCCGCGGCCGGCGGCGAGGATGAGGGCGCGCGGGGCTGGGTTCATCGCCAACGAGTGTAGGACGGCATGCCGAATAAAATCCGCCGCATCGCGCGCCGTGCAACCCGGCGATGATCAACGACGCTTCTCACCGGCAGCCCCAAGATGTCCAGCCTCGACTCCGCGCGCGTTCCCGATTCCGGCGCCCCCGCAGCGCTCACGCACAGCAGCCGCGAGGCGCTGATGGCCAACGCCATCCGCGCGTTGGCGATGGACGCGGTGCAGCAGGCCAACAGCGGCCACCCCGGCGCGCCGATGGGCATGGCCGAGATCGCGGTTGCGCTGTGGGGCCGGCACCTGAAGCACAACCCGGCGCATCCGCAGTGGCCGGACCGCGACCGCTTCGTGCTCAGCAACGGCCACGCGTCGATGCTGCAGTACGCGCTGCTGCACCTCACCGGCTACGAGCTGCCGATGAGCGAGCTGCGCAACTTTCGCCAACTGCACAGCAAGACGCCGGGGCATCCCGAGGTCGGCATCACGCCGGGCGTCGAAACCACCACCGGCCCGCTGGGCCAGGGTCTGGCCAACGCGGTCGGCATGGCGCTGGCCGAGAAGCTGCTGGCGCAGGAGTTCAACCGGCCGGGCCACGCGGTGGTCGATCACAACACCTACGTCTTTCTCGGCGACGGCTGCCTGATGGAAGGCGTGAGCCACGAGGTCTGCGCGCTGGCCGCGGCGTGGAAGTTGAACAAGCTCGTGGCGATCTACGACCACAACGGCATTTCGATCGACGGCCGCGTCGAGCCCTGGTTCATCGACGACACCGCCAAGCGCTTCGACGCCTACGGCTGGCAGGTCATCGGCCCGCTCGACGGCCACGACGTGGCCACTGTCGATGCGGCGATCGTGCAAGCCAAGAAGAGCGCCACCAAGCCGACGCTCGTCATCGCCCGCACCAGCATCGGCCGCGGCTCGCCCAACCGCAGCGGCAGCGCCAAGGCACACGGCGAGGCGCTCGGCGCCGACGAGATCAAGGCGACGCGGGCCGCGCTCGGCTGGCCGCACGAACCGTTCGTCGTTCCCGAGTCGGCGTACAGCGCCTGGGACGGCAAGAGAAAAGGCATCGAAGCCGAAGCCGCGTGGAGCGCGCGCTTCACCTCGTACAAGGCCGCACACCCGGCGCTGGCAGCCGAGCTGGCGCGGCGCTTGAAGGGCGAGTTGCCGAAAGGCTTTGCGCAGACTGCCGTCGACGCGATCGTCGGCGCGCACGGCAAGGCGGAGAACATCGCCTCGCGCAAGGCCAGCCAGATCGCGCTCGAAGCGTTCACCAAGGCGCTGCCGGAAATGCTCGGCGGCTCGGCCGATCTGACCGGCTCGAACCTGACCAACACCGCGAGCACGCCACCGCTGCGCATCGGCGACGACGGCACACCGAACGGTGGCCGCCACATCAACTACGGCGTGCGCGAGTTCGGCATGGCCGCGGTCATGAACGGCATCGCGCTGCACGGTGGCTTCATGCCCTACGGCGGCACCTTCCTGACGTTTTCCGACTACAGCCGCAACGCCATCCGCATGGCCGCGCTGATGGGCATCCGCGTCATCCATGTCTTCACGCACGACTCGATCGGCCTGGGCGAAGACGGGCCGACGCACCAGAGCGTCGAGCATGCAGCGTCGCTGCGGCTGATCCCCGGCCTCGATGTCTGGCGCCC